>NZ_JBXWSJ010000004.1:0-140724 GCF_059613365.1 Ruegeria sp. BHSA163 | reverse complement strand
GTTTTTTCAATGAACCTGCTGGATACGCTTCGGACAACGGATTGGTTGGCGAAAGGCCTTCCGCGGGAAACAAACATACGGATCGGTATCCATACCGGTCCGGTATATCCCGCCAACGACAAAATCATCGCCCGCCAGAATTTTTTCGGAACCCACGTAAACAAAGCGGCGAGGATCGAACCGGTGGCAACGCCTGGTACGGTCTATTTGAGTGAACAGTGCGCCGCCTATATCGTGGCGGAAGACGACGATAAGCTGTCAGCGGATTATCTGGGTATCGTCCCTCTCGCCAAAGGCTTCGGAACCGACCGGATCTATCGGCTTCGACGCCGGTCCGTCATGGACTACTGACGCCCTCGCCTTCCATCTCGCCATGCTCGCGAACATCGAGGCCAGCAAGTTCCTCTTGCTTCGAAACTCTCAACACTCCCAGGCTTTTCATCCCCATGAAGAAAAGATAGATTGTGCCAAACGCCCAAGCCGAAATGACCAACGAGCCAAGAATTTGTGTTCCCAGCGCGTGGTCGCCGAAAATTCCGGTGGCAATGCCTCCCCAGAGACCGCACAGGCCGTGAACGGGCCAGGCGCCGACAGCATCGTCGATGCGGACTTTCTCCAGAAACAGATTGCCCAGAACGACCAAGACACCGGCATGCATGGGACAACAACGGGGCCACGCTCGTTTTCCTTTAGTTCTTTGTCCAGCTCGCCTGCGTCAATCCTGCTTCCCACTCGGCATTATCGTCGACATTTTCCCGGAGTTGCCGTCTCTCTGGCTTGTGGCTTCCAATCTTTTTCGCGCATTAATTCCTTTGAAAGCCTTAAGCTGAGCCGTCCGTTAGGACGCGGCCCTGTAGTATTCATGGTCTCTAAACATGTAATAAAGCAGGACGAACGAGCTAAACAAAAAGATCCCGACTGAATCCCCCACAACCCATCGCGCCCAAGTCTTCGCAAAGTCTGAAATGGGTACAATATCTGAGAAATATAGCGATCCGACACCAATTGCGGCGTTGACGGTTGCACTGATCACTGCTCCGAAGGTGCCTAGCTTTAGGGCTCTGAAAAAGATCGAAAGCTCACCCCAAGGGCCGAGAGTTCGCAGGGCCAAGGTGGCGATAATCGCTCCCAAGGCACTGCCGACTCCGATTCCAACGGCGGCTTGGATTGTTGAACCAAAAAAAGGTTGGAGATCAAAGATGCCAAAGCAACGCCTGGCCAGAGCCGCATATCTAAGTAGACCAACGCAACAAGTGCAGAGCCGGCCGGCAACCAGATGACCGCAACACCCGCGTTGTTAGCCGCCATTGTTAGGCTGAGTATGGCCAGAACGAAACTGACAAGGACATACACAACAAAGATGACGAGAAACTTTGGGCCAACAGCCAACCTGTTCCTCTGAGTCTCGCTCGTAGGCAATGTCGTTCCATTATTACTGTTCGAGTCAGTCCACATTCCTTGTTCCAAGGTTTCTGAGCTATGCCACCTGCTTTCTGCGAGTAGCTGATATTTCTGCTGTGCGAGGAAAGCTCCAAATCAAGACCAGCCGTCTCTTTTCAGCTCATTGGTGTTGCTCCCCTCAGCTGGATGCATTCAGAAGAACTCCAGCTTCGATTCCAGGACAAGGTTTCCTGCCGCATCAACAATATGGAACTACCCGTCTGTGCTCCAGCCGAGCTTCTCAGAGAGAGCCTGCATCTGGCCGCCAGTCAGATGCGCCGCATCTGTTACAGGCGCACGGCCGGAAACGTGCACCTACTTCCAGTCCTCGAACATCGTCTTCTGGATCTCGATCCTTGCCATACCTTACTCCAATCCTCCTAATCACACAGCCTTAAGCCCCTCTTCGTGAGCCACTTTGACGGTTCGCATTATGCGGTCGACAACGAGATAAGGATCGGCATCGGATGCCGGTCGCCGATCTTCCAAGTAGCCCTTCCAGTCATGCGTTGTAGTGTACAGTGGTATGCGAATTGATGCGCCTCGGTTCGACGCTCCAAAGCTAAACTCATCGATCGAGGCCGTTTCATGAGACCCAGTCAACCTTCGTTCGTTTCCTGCCCCGTAAACATCGATGTGATCCTGATGGAACGGACGAAACCCTTCGCATAGCGCCTCGACATAGTCCTTTCCACCGACATCGCGCAGGTAGTCATAGGAAAAGTTTGAGTGCATGCCAGAGCCGTTCCAATCCCCAGAGATCGGTTTCGGATCGAAAGTCGCTATCAGATCATATTTCTCAGATATAAGGTGCAGTAGAAAGCGAGCTATAATCAGGTCATCCGCAGCGCGAAGGGCCCCCTTTCCAAAACACTGAAATTCCCACTGACCCAGCATGACCTCGGCATTAGTCCCGGTCACACCCAAGTCGGCAGCAAGGCAGGCGTCCCAGTGTTCGTCGACCATTTCTCTTGCCTCAACGCGATGCGATCCGACGGCGCAGTAGTAGGGTCCCTGGGGCTCCGGAAAGCCACCATCCGGAAAGCCAACAGGTCGTCCATTTGAGGTCATCAAAATGTATTCCTGCTCAAAACCAAACCAGAATTCAGCTTCAGTTTCCCGATCGATGAGGTTTCGCGTGTTGGTTTCGTGGGGGCGTCCATCCCGATGAAAAACCTCGCACAAAACGAGGTAGGCGTTTTGCCTGAAGGGATTTGGATAGACCCGAACCGGCTGCAGAATGCAGTCAGAGTCATGGCCCTCCGCCTGCTGAGTAGAGCTGCCATCAAAGCCCCATTTCGGGGTCTCTTCAAGCGACCCGGTGTACGAACTATCCGGGTGGATTTGTGCTTTTGTCCGGATGTTTGTGACCTCGTAGCCATCCAGCCAAATGTAGTCGAGACGAGCGTTTGCCATTGTTTTCTCCTTAATTTTTGCCCTGTCCGTTCGTAAAGAATTGTCGGACCAGTGGCGAACTCTGTGCGGCCCTTATAGAAAGGGTCACCTAGTTTGGCGGATGCATTGGCCCGCGGATCATCCGCACAGCAACCGCCATCGCATGACGGCGGATGTGCTTATGTTCGTCGATGCCGCTAAGCGACACATCAAGCCACTCATCAACAGCCTTCTCCGTAACCGGCATCTTTTGAGCAGTCAGGCCAAGCACCGCTTCTATGGCTGCGGTGTAGCCGGCTTTAGTTTCGGCCTCGTCATCCCAGTTGAAAACCAAACGCTTCTCCCTCTCCGTAGCGTTTTGAGTCGACCTGCCCGCTCTCCACGAAAGCCTTCAGCAAATTGACACCCCTCACAAAACCGTTACATACTCAAATTCAATAATCAACATATACTCGGGGGGGCAAAAAAGTGGATACATTACAACAAGTTATCTCTGCCTTGGGTCTGTTCGGCCTCCTAGCCTGCTCCACCCTTTTGTTGGTGAGGATCGCGACAGTCTATGTGTCCGGGCGCGTTCACCGCATCCGAGCATCAGCGGAACTCATTGGCTTTCTGGTGTTTCTCGATTTCACGATCGGCCCCGGGCTTCGCTTCATAGGAGCTGAGTCGCTTGTCGCACCTTTAGAGAAAGCGGTTCTTGCAGCTACGGCTATCGGCGTCGCCTTTTTAGTGAACGGCGTAGTTCGCGTCGTTTTTTGGGATGGTCTACTCTCAGATCACGGTCAGAGGAAAGTCCCTGTTATTGTCACCGGAAGCGTCGGGGTTGCGATCTATCTTGCAGCCATCTTGCTGGTGATGCACTTCGTCTACGATGAGCCGGTCGGAGGTCTGCTGGCAACATCGGGCGTGGCGGCCCTTGTGCTTGGGTTTGCGGCGCAATCGACACTTAAGGAAGTTTTCTCTGGCGTTGCTCTTAATGCGACTCAGGCCTTGCGTCTAGGTGACTACGTCGAAATCGACGGAGTGTATGGTCAAGTTCACGAAATCAACTGGCGTTCGATCTCTGTCAAGAACCCACATACCAACTCTCTCTACATCTTTCCCAACAGTGGCGTCGCTGACCGAACTATCCTGAACTTCAGTGAACCTACCAGTCGTTTTCGATACTACCTCACTTTCACTTTGGAGCTGTCATCGCCTCCAGAGCTCGCCATTCGCGCTGTCGCGAAGGAACTCGAAAATTCGAGATTCGTTCGCCGCGACCCGAAACCTGATTTCAACTTGCTCGGATATACGAGTGAGGGGATTGAAGTGAGAGTTCGCTGGCATTTCGATGATGATGATCATTGGTGGGATGCCCAAAATGAAATGGTCATGGCCATCTGGAGTGCCATGAGGAAGCAACGGCTGCGCATCGCGATCAACCGCCATTGGCTTGGAACCGGCGACGAATGGGAGAAACTCGACCAGAGCAGCGCCGCTGATTTCGGGAAAGACAAGCTCGCCGACCAGTTCGGAAAATCAGAAATCTTCTCGGAATGCACTAAGGGAAATCTGGCTCATTTGGCCGATGCCGCCAGAATTCTGACGCTCAATCCACCGGCTTGCTTCTATGAGCCGGGCGGGCCATCAGATGGGCTCTATTTCGTCCTTAGCGGCAATGTCGCGCTTTATCAGCGCTTGGAAGATGATGGAGTGAACGAGGTCAAAGTGGAGAATTGCCCGAGTGGCGAGATATTTGGTCTGCAAAGCTTCCTGAATGACACACCTCGAATTTACCTAGCACAGGCGGAACAATATTCAGTTGTCGCACATCTTCCCGAGGACGCAATCCGAAGCTTGATATCCGACAGCCCTGAAATCCAACTCAAACTACAAGACGCACTCGCGCAGCGTGCTCCGCAACGCGAAGAGGATGCCAAGGTTGCTCACAAAGAACTTCTAGCAGCTCTGCATGCTGAAGAACGCCGCAAGCTTTCGGAAGAGCTACGACAGAACGTGGGAGAATTGCTGGAACGTCCGGCATTGCATCACTTCATGAGCCTTCTGTCATCCAAGGTTCGCCACGAAGATGTATTGAAGTCGACAATGGCAGGTGCTGCCATCATCGCGGCTTGCCGAGGCGACGTGGATGAGGATGAGGAACTGTTTCTCCGGCGAACTATGGCGGAGGCGGACTTGCTAAGACACATGGATTTGGATCACGGGTTGGAGCTGTTTCGTGAGTTTACGGCCTCAGAAGATGTTCTGGTGCGAGATGGGCGAGTTTTCGCGATGCTCGACCGGGCAAGCGAGATGAAAGGCGGATCACAAATCGCCCATGCGATTGCCGTCGGAATGACAGGCGTTCACGGAACGCCGACCCAGAAGGAATGCGAAGCGCTTGTGGACATCTCGAAACGACTCGGACTGGAGGCGCCAAAATGGGCACTAAACGTCGAGGGAGAGCTGAATGGGTGAGGGAGTGGCAAAATCAGGGTTTGTCTTCACCATTGGTCTTACAGGGCACCGTGTCATTCATCCTGAAGCCATTGCTGACATACGCGCGGCGCTAAAAAATGAGCTCGAGGCTATGCGGGAGCGGTTTGAAGCCCTTCCGGTTGAACTTGTCACTGGATTGGCTCAGGGCGCCGATACGCTCGCCACCGAGGTTGCGCTTGAGATCGGATTGCCCGTGCGCGCGGTTCTGCCGATGCCCCGCGCGCACTACGAGGCTGACTTTGACGGCGAAGCCCATTCCAACCTAATCAGACTATTGGAGGACGCACGCGTCAAAGTGCAGGAGTTACCACTCCCTCACGGGACTAGGGAGGACGACTGCAAAGAGGGCGCGTCTCGTGATGCCCTCTACGCGCGGCTCATGGATTACCTTGTCAGGCGTTCGAATGTCCTAGTTGCTCTTTGGGATGGAGAGGTGACGGGTCTGACTGGCGGATCTTCCGACGTTGTCGTTCGCTACCTCTCTGGTTCAGAGCCGCAGGCACGGCAGGCCCGCAAACTCGAAGCGGTTGGTGACGCCGGGTTGGCCGATGATCAATCGGACCTCGCAATTTGGATTGAAACGCCTAGGCAGGCGAGTGAAGTTGAGCACGGCGACGTGCAGACTAGCTATCTGGTACAGGCAGGTGCTACCGGCCTAATCTGTCGCCTGCCGCAATTCCCTGACTTCGTACTGGAGCGCTGGAGCGAGTTTGACCAGTATGCCATCGAACGTGATACAGCTATCGGCACCGATTTGACCGCTTATCCGATCTCGACCCCCGATGACATCAAGGTATCAGAAGTCACATCATCAATTGACGTGGATTTCGTCCGTGCGGATCAACTTGCCCTCGCAAATCAGCGTCAATCGGATCGTCTCTTTAAGCTCTTCGGCCTCATGGCCGCCCTGATGGGGCTGACATTTCTGCTCTATGCGAAGATTGCCGCATTGAAACTGTTTCTCATCGCTTATGTAGCTCTGTTTGCGGGAGGTTTCATACTTTTCGCCATTGGCTCGAAGCGCGGCTGGTTTGGACGTCACCTCGCCTTCCGTGCGCTGGCCGAGGCACTCCGCATCCGATTTTTCCTCGTATTGTCTGGAGGTGGTGCAACAGGCCAGACGCGGCGGCTTTTCCGACTGACCAGTATTGAGCGTTTCAAGGGCTTCGGATGGATTGGCGATGCAATCCGATGCACAGAACCTTTGACCTACGAAAGCACTGTGCCTGCGAAAGAACGGGTTGCGGCGGCATCAGAAAGATGGGTCAAGGATCAAGCGGCATATTTTGCGCGAAAGCATCACCAGTTACACGGTGAGCACGAGCGTCTCGAAACAGTAAAGAAATTCCTGTTTCTCGCAGCGTTTCTCGGTGCCGTCTCGCTGCTCTTCTTCAAGAAGTCACTCTACGGTTTCCATATCGGCGACCTCGATGGCAAGACCCTTGTCGTCTTCCTCATGGGGCTTTTGCCGCTTTGGCTTGCAATATGGGAAATCTACCAAACGAAGATGGCGACGCGTGAACTGCTCTGGCAGTACGCAAATCAGGGAGAGCTGTTCGAACTTGCAGAGCGGCGTCTCGAAGCGATTTCCGATCCTATCTATGCCCAGGATGTGATCGCGGATTTAGCCGAACGCTCGCTCATGGACGTAGTCCAGTGGAGCACGCACCGCTACCACCGCGAACATGAGCCGCCATCAGCAGGATGATGAAGAAAGTGGAGGATAGCAGCGCTTTCAAAGCACAACTGTCCAAGTTGCGCCACGACATTCGCACACCGGTAGGCCATATCATCGGCTACGCCGAGATGATTGAGGAGGATCTACCGCCTGATCTCCTGAAGACATTTTCGGGAGACCTGCAAGCCATCCAGAATGCAGGCCAAAAAATGCTTGCTCTTATAGAAGATTTCTTGGGAGCCACGACGGCGTCGCCTGAAGAAGTCAATGTAAGCGAGGCTCAGTTTCAGTTTCGAATGCAACTCAACCACATAAACGGCTATTCGGAAATGATCTTCGAGGAGGCGACAGACCTCGACGAAAACGAGTTTATCTCTGATATTGAAAAAATTTCTGGAGCGGGCCGGGCTGCTTTGAAATTGGTTGAAGCGATCCCGCAGCGTCTACTTGAAAAAAGCGCCTATAAAGAAACTAGTCCAAAGAAAAAAAACATACCCACTACTGAGCAGAACACTCAGGTTATCACCAGCGAAATCGGCCAAGGCGGAGAAATTCTGGTCGTCGACGATGACATTTCCAACCGAGAATTGCTCAAGCGGCGCGTAAAACGCATGGGCTACTCCGCACGGGTAGTTTCCAGCGGTGAGGAGGCTCTTGCCCTACTTGAAACTGAGCGATTTGATCTCGTCCTGCTCGACTACATGATGCCCGGCCTGTCGGGTCTTGAGACCCTGCAACGAATGAAGTCGTCATCTCGCCTGCGCACAATCCCAGTCATCATGTTATCTGCATCTGATGATATCGGGATGATGGTCGAATGTATCCTACAAGGTGCAGAAGACTACATCTTCAAGCCTTTCAATCCAATCCTGCTTCAAGCTCGGATCAGCGCATGCCTCGAAAAGGTGCGCCTGCGTCAGAACATATCAAGGCAGTTCCGGATTTTTATATCCTCACCAGGCGACGTCATTCCTGAGCGGCGAGTGGCAAAGACTGTGATTGGGCGTCTCAACGAGGAGTTTTTTGGACGTGCCTATTTGATCCCAATCCTCTGGGAAGAGGAGCCCATGCTGGCTTCTGAGACCTTCCAGGCTCAGATCCACCCACCGCATGAGACGGAAATCTACGTTGGTATCCTTTGGTCTCGCATCGGCTCACCTCTGCCCGATACGATCCTGAGACCCGACGGAACCCGATATGAGTCTGGTACGGCATTCGAATTCGAGGACGCCCTAAGCGGTTTCAAGCAGCAAGGCTCTCCGGAGATGCTACTCTACCGAAAACAGGGGGCACCAACGTTGTCGCTCGAGGATCGTGACGTGGTTCTCGACAGGCTCGACCAGATCGACAAGCTCAGCCAGTATCTCGATCGCTGGCTTATTGGCGAAGACGGCTCCTATATCGGAGCCTTTCATATGTTTGAAACCGAGGAACAGCTCGACACGATGCTCGAGATGCATCTGCGAAAACTCGTTGAGGCTCGGCTAGCAGAAGATACGTCGGCGCGAACAGACGCCGCCTGAGGCGTCGTTCCGATGATCCGGTGAAGAAGAAAAGGAAGGGAAGACAAGATGGCAAAAATTCTTCTGGTTGAAGACAATGAGATGAACCGAGACATGCTGTCTCGCAGGCTCAAGAAGAAGGGCTACGACGTCGTCATGGCGTTTGACGGCCAGCGCGGTGTCGAGATGGCCTCAGAGGAAAGTCCCGACATTATTCTGCTCGATATGAGCCTTCCGGTGATGGATGGCTGGGACGCAGCACGCCACCTCAAAGCCAGCGACCAAACAAAGAGCATTCCGGTTATCGCGCTGACTGCACATGCTATGGCTGGTGATCGCGACAAGGCTCTGGGTGCTGGCTGCGACGACTACGACACCAAGCCAGTCGACATAAAGCGACTTCTAGAAAAGATTGAAGGGTGGCTGAACGCGTGACGAGGCAAGGTTCTCATAGGCGCAAGCTCTGGTTGGTTGCCTGATGGCGGACGTCGATCTGCTCTGGGTCATTTTTGCCAGTGCCCTGGTCTTTTTGATGCAGGGTGGTTTCTTGTGCCTAGAGAGTGGGATGACGCGCTCAAAAAATAGCATCAACGTCGCGATCAAGAACCTCGCGGATTTCTGTCTGTCTACGCTTGTATTCTGGACGCTCGGCTTTGGGCTTATGTTTGGGCTGAGCTATCAAGGGTGGATCGGATCGGATCTGTTCTCCCTCGACTTTGCAAAGGCCTCCCCGTCTCTTGCTGTCTTCTTCTTATTCCAGGTGATGTTTTGTGGTGCCGCGGTCACGATCCTCTCGGGGATTGTCGCCGAGCGGATGAAGTTCGGGGCCTATCTCTTCGTCGCTGTGATCGTATCGGGGTTCCTCTACCCGATTGCAGGGCACTGGAGCTGGGCTGGCCTTGACGGCACAGGTGGATCGGGCTGGCTTGCAGAGTTGGGTTTTGTGGATTTTGCCGGGTCGACGGTGGTTCACAGCGTTGGGGGTTGGGCGGGCCTCGCGCTCGTCTTGATTGTGGGCCCGCGCTTGGGGCGCTTTGATGACGGCTCTGGCGCCCACACTATCACCCCTTCGAACATGCCCACCGCCACACTTGGGGCTCTTCTTCTCTTCATCGGCTGGCTGGGCTTCAATGGCGGAAGCACATTGGTGCTGGACGAAACTGTACCTTCTATTCTCATCAACACGGTCGTCGGAGGATGTGTCGGTGCTATCTCGGCCGGGGGGCTTCGCTACGCGGTCAATCAGCGGCTCGACGTGGATCAGTTCATCAATGGCGCACTAGGCGGACTTGTTGCGGTTACCGCGAACTGTTTCGCCGTCTCGACAGGGTCCGCCGCCCTGATTGGCCTGGTTGGTGGCATGATTGTCGTCTTCTTCAGCCAGATCCTCGAAACCCTGAAGATCGACGATGCGGTCGGAGCAATCCCTGTGCACCTGGGGGCCGGGATATGGGGCACTCTGGCGACTGGCCTCTACGGCGATCTCGAAACCCTTGGCACAGGGCTGAGCCGCCTCGAACAGATCGGTGTTCAAGGTCTGGGCGTGCTTGTCTATGGCATCTGGACCTTCGGAGTGGCCCTTCTCGTATTCTCGGCTGGTAACGCGGTTTTCCGGTTCAGGGTAACCGAAGAGGAAGAGATCGCAGGGCTCAATATCTCAGAACATGGGATGCAGCACGAAAGTGAGTTGCCGATTGTAGAAAGACATTTCTTGGAGAGCCCTAGATGAAACTTCTTAAGGCTCGAGATTTCGCGAATGTAAAGCGGTTGCAAGGCCCTCGCTTTTTCCAGAAGAGGATCGATTGATGGAGGGCATTGATCTGCTTTGGGTGGCCATCGCCACTACGCTATTGTTCTTAATGCAAGCGGGCTTTCTTTGCCTCGAAACCGGAATGACCCGGTCGAAAAATAATATCAACGTCGCCATCAAGAACTTCTGTGACTTCTGTGTTTCGGCTCTGACGTTCTGGTTCCTGGGCTTCGGACTGATGTATGGTCTGAGCTATCAAGGGTGGATCGGATCGGATCTGTTCTCCCTCGACTTTGCAAAGGCCTCCCCGTCTCTTGCTGTCTTCTTCTTGTTCCAGGTGATGTTATGCGCGACGTCGGTCACGATCCTCTCGGGGATTGTCGCCGAGCGGATGAAGTTCGGGGCCTATCTTTTTGTCGCTGTGATCGTATCGGGGTTCCTCTACCCGATTGCAGGGCACTGGAGCTGGGCTGGGCGATTGTCCGAGGGGTCAGGCTGGCTTGCAGAGTTGGGTTTTGTGGATTTTGCCGGGTCGACGGTGGTTCACAGCGTTGGGGGTTGGGCGGGCCTCGCGCTCGTCTTGATTGTGGGCCCGCGCTTGGGGCGCTTTGATGACGGCTCTGGCGCCCACACTATCACCCCTTCGAACATGCCCACCGCCACACTTGGGGCTCTTCTTCTCTTCATCGGCTGGCTGGGCTTCAATGGCGGAAGCACATTGGTGCTGGACGAAACTGTACCTTCTATTCTCATCAACACGGTCGTCGGAGGATGTGTCGGTGCTATCTCGGCCGGGGGGCTTCGCTACGCGGTCAATCAGCGGCTCGACGTGGATCAGTTCATCAATGGCGCACTAGGCGGACTTGTTGCGGTTACCGCGAACTGTTTCGCCGTCTCGACAGGGTCCGCCGCCCTGATTGGCCTGGTTGGTGGCATGATTGTCGTCTTCTTCAGCCAGATCCTCGAAACCCTGAAGATCGACGATGCGGTCGGAGCAATCCCTGTGCACCTGGGGGCCGGGATATGGGGCACTCTGGCGACTGGCCTCTACGGCGATCTCGAAACCCTTGGCACAGGGCTGAGCCGCCTCGAACAGATCGGTGTTCAAGGTCTGGGCGTGCTTGTCTATGGCATCTGGACCTTCGGAGTGGCCCTTCTCGTATTCTCGGCTGGTAACGCGGTTTTCCGGTTCAGGGTAACCGAAGAGGAAGAGATCGCAGGGCTCAATATCGCAGAGCTTGGGATTCATCATGAGAGCGAGCTGCAAGCTTCAATATCAACGCCCGTTGGAACACGGCCATGAACAAGAACTCTGCCAACAAAACGGGAAATGGTGGAATGGAGGCTTCCCAGAACCTCTTCAAGCGCCGAGCGATGCTCATGGGTGGGGGCATCTTTGCCTCGATGCTTTTTGTAAATCCGACGGATCTCCTCGCGCAAGCGGAGCGTTCTGATGGGCCCCGCAGAATCAACTTGTCAGGCCGCCAGCGGATGCTGATCCAGCGAGCCGGAAAGTTTGTCTGTCTTGCCTATCAGAACCCCGATCCAGCCCCACTTCTAGCGGCTGCTGCAGAGACACTGGCGCTTCATCAGACAGCCGAAGCTGGGCTGAAGGACGGAGACGAAGAGCTCGGACTTGAGCCGGAAACCAATGCCTCGGTTTTGAGTGCGCTGACACGAGCGAACAATGCCTTTGCCCCGTATGGTCAGACCATACGTGATGCAATCGAGCGCCGACGCGTCGAGCAAGAGCATCTTCAGGCGATTTCGGACCTCAACGGTCCTGCCCTTACCGAAATGGATGCCGCGGTCAACCTGATCGAGAGGGTCTACAAAAGCGCAGAGCTATCCGAGCAGATGGCAATGCTCATCAATATCTCGGGTCGACAGCGCATGTTCACTCAAAGATTGGTTTTGCTGTCGTGCCTGACGCGGAGTTCCGCGATATCAGGTGACACTCGCCAGGAACTTTTCAGAACCATGAACAGGTTAAGCCTATCGCTGAATATTCTGAACCGGGTAACCCCCGAAGCGCTGCAAGGCGCAAAATCACAGCCGATCATTGAACGTCTCAACTCAGTTCGAGTTGACTGGGCTGCGCTAAAGGAGCGCATCTCAACGGCCAAACGGATCACAGAAGAAGGGTCAGCAGAACATAACCTGCATCTCAACGAAAGAGTAGAAGAACTTCTCACGAGGATGAACGAAATCGTCCTGCTTTATGAAGAGGCCGCCGAATGAAGGGAACCCAGATATGACGACTGAAAGGCAAACACCACGGCTGGGGTTGACGATCGGCACCAAGCTGGCGGCAATCAGCATAGTCATATCCATGGCTGCTGTCTGTATCGCGGCCGTATTGGCTGGATACTCGTCAAACGAAGCCCTGAAGCGTGCGGCGTTCGAAAGACTGACAGCCGTCCGCGAACTTAAGGCGCAGCAAATTGAAGGCTATTTTTCGCAAGTCGAGAATGAGCTCACGTTTCTTTCGCAAAGTGCGTCGTTAAAAGATCTTCTTCAACAACTTCGGCGAGGGATAGTTTATCTGAAAACATCCGAAGATCTTGTAGCGCAAGAATATCAAGACGATCTGATTCAATTCTATCTTGAGGACTTTCGTGGGCGGTATGAGGCGGAAACAGGAACCCGCGCCGACGACGCGGTCATTGATAGCTTGTTGCCAAATGATCCCTTGGCGGCATTTCTTCAGAACCAGTACATTGTTGATCCACGACTTGTGAATGAGGCGCAGTTTGAAACATATTTTGGGTCTGCATTTTCAAGATTGGATCAGCCATTAAGCGAATTTCAAAACGAATTCGGTTTTTACGACGTCTTTCTGATCGAGCCTGATGATGGGCGCATCGTGTACTCCGTTGAACGTGAAATTGATTTTGGCACGAGCCTATTCGACGGCCCGCATTCAAACACGAACCTCGCACGAGCAGTAACGGCAGCGATGGCTGCCAGACCTGGTCAAGTCATTTTCGCCGATTTCGAACCGTATGTCCCTTCATTCGATGCACCGGCGGCTTTCGCCGCTCTGCCCGTTTACGATGGGCCAATTCCAATTGGGGTGCTTGCCGTACAACTTCCTCTCAGCGGGATCAACGCGATCATGACTTCCAACGAGGCATGGAGCGATGTTGGTTTGGGTAAATCTGGCGAAACATATCTTGTTGGCCGTGACAAGCTCTTGCGCAATCAGTCAAGATTCCTGATCGAAGATCGCGAAGAATATCTGAAGTTGATCGAAGAGGTTGGCAGTTCGAGCTCGACCTTAGACCAGATTGAGCGCACCAACAGTTCGGTCGGCCTGCAAGAGGTCGACACTATTGGAACGCGGGCAGCTCTCGCAGGAAGCACCGGAACAGAAATCTTTCCCGACTACAGAAATGTCGAGGTCTTGTCCTCTTATCGTCCGCTTGAGTTGTCGGGACTAGATTGGGTCATTATGAGCGAGATCGATCGCGAAGAAGCCCTGCGCGATGCGGACCAACTGATTGACCGACTGATCTTGGTTGCCTCGATAGTTCTGGCCATCGCAATCTATGCTTCCTATCTATTTTCAATTTCGCTTACACGACCGCTTAGATTACTGTCTGGCAGCGCCGCGAGATTAACTGCTGGTGAATTGGACGAGCCCATTGAGGTGCAGACAAGCGACGAGATCGGCGACCTCGCGCAGAATTTCGAAGCGTTACGCCTATCGATCATTCAGTCTCTTGAGGAAGTTGAAAACCAAAAGTCGAACTTGGAAACAACCGTGGCTGCACGAACGACCGAACTAGACGAAGCATCGGCTCAGCTTCAGCTTGCCTTGTCGAACATGTCGAACGGCATCTACATGCTCGATGCCGACATGAATTATGTCCTGGCAAATGAGCGTTACACCGAAATGTTTGCTCTACCGCCACGTCTGGTCGAACCAGGACAGCCTGAAGAGGAGGTCATTCGCTGGCACGCTGAAAACGGTGACTACGGGCCCGGAGATACTGAACAGCTAATTCGTACACGGTTGGAAGCTCTCGCCGAGGGTCACTCGTCGAACGTTGTCCTAAGTACCGCGGCAGGTCGAACGATTGAAATCAGGACGACGCCAATCAGCGGCGGAGGACTGGTCGGGGTCGTCACGGATATCACCACAATTAAGCGCAATGAGGCCGAGCTCCTCACGCAGAATGAAAACCTGAAGAAGATACAAAGCGATCTCGCGTTCAGTGAGCAGAGAATATCGAAGATTATTGAAGCCAGTCCCATTGGTATCGTTTCGATCAACAGAACAGGGACCATTGAGACATTCAGCTCGGCTGCTGAGCAGATATTTGGTTACTACGCGTCGGACGTCATTGGAAAGAACATCAAGATCCTGATGGAAACACACGTGGCCGTTGAGCACGACCTTTATCTCGAACGCCGTATTCATGGCGCGTCGTCAACGGTCGTTGGTCAAAGTCGGATCGTCAACGCCGTTCGAAAAGATGGGTCGGTATTTAAACTGGAAGCGCGGGTTGAAGAAGTTCAAGTCGGAGATGAAATCTTCTATATCGGGCTTGTTGAGGACATAACTGAACGCCTTGAACTTGAACGGCAAGCCGAGGAGGCGCGCGAGCAGGCCGAACGAGCCAATGAGGCCAAGAGCGCGTTCCTTGCAAATATGAGCCATGAACTTCGCACACCGATGAATGCGATCATTGGATACTCAGAGATGTTGGCTGAGGATGCTGAAGATGACGGGCTGGAAGAGATGCTCGGCGATCTGAACAAGATCACCAACGCTGGCAAGCATCTATTGTCCCTGATCAACGACGTTCTCGACCTCTCCAAGATCGAAGCTGGAAAAATGGAGCTTTTCCTTGAAGATATCGCCGTCAAGGACATTGCCGAAGACGTTGCCAGTACAGCACTCAGCCTTATCGAAAAGAATGCCAATGAACTCATTCTGGATATCGATCAGGATTTAGGCACCATGCACGGCGATGTAACGAAAATTCGTCAGATTCTCTTCAATCTGATCTCCAACGCAGCGAAGTTCGCAAAGGAAGGAAAGATTACTCTTTCCGCAAACGCGGCCTCCATATCGAATGAACCTGCAATTCAGTTTGCTGTTGCCGATACAGGAATCGGCATTCCTGAAGACAAAATTGAGCATATCTTCTCGGAGTTTTCTCAGGCGGATGAATCTACCACGCGTGACTATGGCGGAACCGGCCTGGGGCTCGCGCTCGTGAAAAGATTCTGCGAAATGATGGGTGGCAGCATCCGTGTCGAAAGTACTGTTGGAAAGGGTTCGAGTTTTATCGTCACGCTGCCGAAGAAAGCCAAAAAGAAGCATGCAGGTCTTGAAGAGGAGGCGAGCATTTCGGATGCAACGCCCGAGGATTATTCATCGGGCCCGGACACAAAAACCTCTTTAAATCAACCAATTGAAGAGGCATCATCTCTGAACACGGTCCTTGTCATTGATGATGAGGCATCAGCTCGAGAGCTGCTCAAGAAACGCCTGGAAGCGGAGGGTTGTACAGTTCTTTTAGCCAAGAGTGGCGGTGAAGGCCTTGAACTTGCGGCGAAGCACCACCCTTCTCTCATAACACTCGACGTCATGATGCCTGGAATGGACGGATGGACAGTGCTTCGTAAGCTGAAGGCTGACAACAATCTCAAGGATATTCCGGTAGTCATGATTTCGATGGTTGGAGACAAGGCCATGAGCTATTCACTTGGTGCCGTTGAATCCCTTCAAAAACCTGTTGACCGAGGCAAGCTGTCGGGGCTTGTCAAAAAGTATGCGTCGAAAGGTCAAAAGACAGTACTTGTCGTTGAAGACGATCCGGCTGCCCGCGAAACTATTGTGCGCACGCTTCAAGGCGACGGCTGGAAAGTCGATGAAGCGGAGAATGGAAAAATAGCACTTGGAAAAACAGAAAAACATGAATTCGAACTTATTCTGCTTGATCTTATGATGCCGGTCATGGACGGCTTTGAGTTTCTCGAGCGCCTCAGATCAAGCGAACACCTCTCAGCCAATTGCCCAATAATTATTGTTACAGCGATGGAACTGAACACCGAAGACCACAAACGCCTACAGACTAGTGTTACCGATGTCGTGCAAAAGTCTGGCGGAGATGTGGAGGGCGTATTGGAAGAAATACTCTCGCTGGTTCATCGATAAAGCGTAAGGGATTCTTGATTTGAAAGAAATGGCTGGAAAACAGGCTCCTGGGCTTGATGAGGCATTACAGGCACTTAAAGGTGAAATAACGAACTGGGAGCTTTTCCTCTCAAGTCACCATGATATTTCTGCCGTCTTCGCCGGGGCCGACCTTTCCGAGGCGGACCTAGCGGAACGCAACCTTTCAGGATTTGACCTCACCGGCACAGACCTCTTCGAAGCCAGACTATCATCTGCAAACTTAAAGCACGCAAAGATGGATCGCGCGGAGCTTTCAGGGGCGGATCTTTCACGCGCTGGACTTTACAAGGCGAAACTTGCCGCAGCCACCTTGACAGCTGCGAACCTTGAGGGCGCCGACTTGACGCAAGCTGATCTTTCTGGCGCAGACTTGCGTGGCGCAAATCTTGTGGGGGCGGATCTCACTGGCGCAGACCTTAGTAATGCAAACCTAGAAAATGCCGACCTTCGAGATACCTGTCTAGAAAATGCAAATATCTCTTGCGCGTCACTCTGCACAGCACGAGTTGAAGGGGCCAATGTGACCGGCGTGGTCTATGGGAGCCTAAGAGATATGAGCGGATGCTATCTCGGGATTCGCGGCCTTGACTCGGTTTACGGTAACGCGCTTTTTGTACGAGACGCCAGAGATCAAGATTACATAGACACCCTGGAAGCTTCCATTTCGAATATGCCAAGCGGATTTACTAAGTCCGCGGAGCTCGTGTTGTTCAAGGCGTGGGGTCTTTTTGATCACGGCCGTAGCCTACTAAAAGTGGGAGTTTACGCACTACTTCTCGCTTCGCTGTACGGGATTATTTATTCTTTTGATATGTGGCTGGGGTGGGGGATGATGGATTATTCCAACTCGGCGCAAAGCTGGTTTACACCCTTCTACGTCTCGTTGGTTACATATACGACGCTGGGCTATGGCGATGTGACTGCTGAAAATGTCTATGGAGAAATCCTCGTGATCAGTGAAGTGGTTTTGGGATATTTTACTCTTGGCCTTCTTCTCTCGATCATTGCAAACACAATTGCTCGACGGAGCTAGCAGTATGCTGCGATTAATCTGGAGCAAGACGTTCAAGCGCAATCGCTTTGGTAGATTTGCTGCCATGTTGATTGGCTTGTCCTCTCCCGTCGCAGCCCAAGACTGTACGATCAAGGTTGGCGTACTGCACTCGCTGTCCGGAACGATGGCGATCTCGGAAACCACTCTTAAGGATACGATGGAAATGCTCATCGATATCCAAAATGAGGCCGGCGGCGTTCTGGGCTGCGAGCTCGAAGCTGTAGTCGTCGATCCGGCGTCAGACTGGCCGCTCTTTGCCGAAAAGGCACGTAAACTGTTGACAGTGCACAAGGTCGACGTCCTTTTCGGAAGCTGGACTTCGGTGTCGCGGAAATCGGTCCTGCCGGTCATCGAGGAGCTTAACGGCCTTCTCTTCTACCCGGTGCAGTACGAGGGCGAGGAGTGGTCGAAGAACGTCTTCTACACCGGCGCCGCGCCGAACCAGCAGGCGATCCCGGCCACAGATTACTTCTTGGAAGAACTGGAAGTTGAGAAATTCGTGCTTCTGGGAACCGACTATGTATATCCGCGGACAACGAACAACATCCTCGAAAGCTATCTGCAGCAGCAGGGTATCGCCTCTGACGATATCTTCGTGAACTACACGCCCTTCGGCCACTCCGACTGGTCCAAGATTGTTGCCGATGTTGTTGCCTTGGGCGCCGACGGCAAGAAAGTCGGTGTAATCTCGACGATTAACGGGGACGCCAATGTGGGCTTTTACAAAGAGCTGGCGGCTGCAGGTGTTTCTGCCGATGACATTCCAGTAGTTGCCTTCTCGGTCGGCGAAGAAGAGCTCTCTGGCCTCGACACGTCGAACCTGGTCGGTCACCTTGCGGCTTGGAACTACTTCCAGACTGCCGAAGCCGAAGCCAACGAAGCCTGGGTGGCGGCGTGGAAGGAGCGCATGGGCGAAGAGCGCGTGACCAACGATCCGATGGAGGCGCACTACATTGGATTCAATATGTGGATCAATGCCGTAACTTCAGCTGGCACCACTAATGTGGATGCTGTGCGGAACGCTATGTACGGGCAGGAGTTTCCGAACCTGACAGGCGGAACAGCCGTGATGCTGCCGAACCACCACCTTTCCAAGCCTGTTCTGATTGGCAAAATCCAGGCTGATGGGCAGTTCGATATCATCAGCCAAACCGAGGAAATCCCTGGCGATGCATGGACGGACTATCTGCCTGAATCCGCCGTTCTTATCTCGGATTGGAAAGACTTTGGTTGCGGGATGTACAGAACTGACGCAGAGACCTGTGTTCAGATCCGGTCAGATTATTAGCCGTTGGCAATCATGTAGCGCCCAAGCGACCACTCTCATAGCCTTTTTTCGGATTGTATGTAGTGTTCCTAGTGAGGCGTAGCGGAAACTGTATCTTTCCATTCCTTTATCAATTGATTTGGAATCTCAACTTCGGAGGATACACCAAGCTGCCCTGATGCTCGCGTGACATAATCGAAGTAGACCTCGCCATCAGCGTCGGCGCTCCAACGCTTTGGGCAATTCACATCGATTATTAGTTTCTCCAATCTTGTATCCTTCGCTTTATTCGCAAAAAAGAGTCTATTTAACTCTTCCAATCTGGACGACTGATCCGGGGCTGATTTATCAAAAACAAGAAACATTATGTCACAAAATTTAGCCAGCGCCATCTCCGGAATGCGCTCTTCTAATTCAGTTGTACTTGGCTGTTTTTCTAGAATAGCGTGTATCTTGGCCATAATTTCAGCCTCCTCTTCACTACCCTCTCTAGGTGTTTCAAACGGCTCAAGTTCGAGAGTCAAACCCTCCTCAACAGCAGAAATACAAGCTAACTCACGAACCTTACATTCGACTGAACTGACCAAAGCTAAGTTTTTTGGCCCGACGATTGAGAGTAATTTTCTGAACTGCTCCCGAAATATGGCTTCAATCATGGGCTCAAGCTGCTTGGGAAGCTCTGGTTGGGACAAAACGCCAATTCTGATGACATTTCTCATACGCTAGTGGCCCTCCTCGGGAACCTGATCTGACTGAATCACTCCCATTTTTTGCGAGTGGCAAGATGGTAGTCCTGCGACGGGACTATTTTGTTTGATAACTCATGTGGCACGCTGAGGAAACCAGCGACAAGCTCTGCCTGACCTAGGCCTCCGGGCTGAACCCGTTGCCCAGTAGAGACTAACGCGGCATCACAGATGGCTTTTCGGACATTGACAGTTCCCACCCAGCAAATTGAGAACAAATCAAAAACATCACACATTCTGTATAAGCCATTTATATGTTTGGAATTTTTTCCTTGCGTTTGACCGATTGCAATCCCATCTCTTTTTCACCCGCCGATCATTGCCAGATTTGGCTTTCGAACGACGGGTCGAACGGCTGCGACAGCGCCGTTCGCAGATCAGGTCACCCTGATCCTGCGTGAGCGACCCAGAGGGTCCTGCTTGCGCATCAACGGAGAAACCGCGGTGTCTAGCACCGCACAAAAGTTTCGAAAGAGCCTACCGGGCTGTCCAGGGGTGTGGTGCATGAGGAGGACCTACTGTGCCGAATACGAAGACTGGGGCGAAGAGCCCAACCCTGCCGGAAGGGTGGTGTCAGACTAATTCGAACCGGTCTCCAAAAGGACAGTGAGACTGTCTGTTATTCCGCGCCTAGGCCGCGCCACTCAGCAAGAGCAGCGGCACGGTTGAGTTTGAAATTTGGTCTGGTGTAGAGGCTGCGTTCCGAGTTGAAGAGGTTGTAAATCGAGGCGTGAACAGCGGCGAATTTCTGCAAACTTCGCATACGCCGGAAACGAAGCATCGCCCTCTCCCGTCGTCGAAATGGCTGGTGCGAATTCTCTGCTCGATTGTTCAGCCAGCGACCGGTTTCCTGCCTTTTGGCCAAACCGATATCCTTTAATGCCGCTCCATAAGAACGCAGCAGATCTGTCACGAATACATCTGGGCAACCATGCTTACGTATTGCTTTCTTTAAGAATTTCAACGCAGCCTTCTTGTCGCGTGTCTTCGTCACGAAGCTTTCCAAAACCTCGCCTTCATGATCAACAGCGCGCCATAGGTAATGCCGCTCACCGTTGATCTTCACGAACATCTCGTCCAGGTGCCAGCGCCACTTGCTCGACTTCATGCCTTCGATCCAGCGCTTGCGGATCTCGGATGCGAACAGCGGGCTAAACCTGTGCCACCAATATCTCACCGCTTCATGGCTGACATCGATGCCGCGCTCATGGAGCAGGTCTTCCACATTTCGAAGAGAAAGAGGAAACCGCCCGTACAGCATGACTGCCAGGCGGATGATCTCACGGCTCGTTTTGAAATAGCGGAATGGGTCAGGTTTGCTCATGAAGGGAAGTTACGGAACCGCCCTGCCCCGCTCAAGCTGGTTTGCTCTGACACTGCCCACATGCAGGCTCCTGTGTTCGCATCAGAACTGCGACGGGTCTGAGATTTTGTGCGACGGGTGTGACAGACCCCGACAAACCCGCAGTGACCCCTACCGTGTCATGCGGCAGGAGGCAGGGAAGACTCGAAATTCATCATACAGAGGATTTTTCTATCTATGCCCTATTGAAACGCATTCCTCCTCGCGCGTGAGGTTCATTTTTTGCTTGTCTTGCCTGTCTCGCCTGTCTCAAAGATTATTAACTAACTGACAAAGCTAATAAAATTGTGAGACAGGTACTGCGCCGGGCAAGAACCAATCCGTCGGACGCTCACGCACGCCACGGCCAATTAGGTGTCCACCCACTTAATCGGCTGTTCTATGCTCTTGCCGAACGCCGTCCGCAGGTTTGAAAGTCGGGCGAACTTGGTAACACGCACCTCTTCACGTTTCTGACCGCTGCCCGTCCGCTCTCCAATACGCTTTTTCTTATTGGTCTCGACAGCGTCACCCAGCAGTTCGTTCATACGTCGACCGAATTGCGCCTCACCTACCGGGTACTCGTATCGCCTGTGCCGCCGGCACCAACGCTCGTATGCGGCTATCACGAGGGTTTTGGGAATGTAGACGGGCCCGTCCTCGTCTATGCGCAACACGATACGATCCAAGTCCTTGTCGACATACACGCCGAGTGTTTTGTCGTCCGGCTCATGACAACCGTATGTCGCGTGCTTATCGGTCATACTCTCGCCGGTGGACAAGAAGTCATAGAGCCAAGCCGCCACACTGTTGGCGGTTAGGAACGTCGCCTCTTCAGCAGCGCTGCTCTCCCATTTCGGCGGGTTGCGCAGCGTGTCAAAGTCAATTTCCCGAGTTAGCATCTCGTGCAGGAAGTGGCCGCGACAGTCTTCAACAGCTTTCCGCAATGCGCGGAAATACTCCGTATCGCCCGTCCGGCAGTCGTTGCACTCGAGAACGGCGTGGCGGCGATCCTGCAACCCTAGAGGAGCGAACCAGTCCTCGTTGGTGCTAAGTATAGCCTTGGTGTAGTTGCGCACCTGCATCGCGTCGAGGAACTTGTACTCCAGTTTTCGGTATTCGTCGGTGAGCAGCGCTTTGTACTGTCCCGCCACGTCCTTCTTGCCGCCCCAAACTGCCTCATTCAGGCTAACCAGTACACTGGTACTCATGTGCGCGTTAAACCGGCCTGTGAAGTCCTCGCTTTTTGAAACGACAAAGCCGTGTATCCCCAGGATTTTCATGAGAAGGCCATCCACGATGATGCCCTTGCCAACACCCTCCGTAGATTTGAGAACTAGTGCGGGCAAATTCACTCGGTCAGGGTGCTGGAACACCGCCGCCATCCAATCCATTACGAATTCGAACTTCTCTTCTTCGCTACTGCACCAAACGCTATACACGTGGTCCAATACCGTCTTTAGCGCTGCAGAACCGCCGGAGACGGGTTCGACGGTGTATCCCATCCAGAGATTGTAGTTACCGCCCTGCTGTATCTTGCGTGGCGCCTGCGGGCGAAATGATACACTTGGCTCGAACACAACTCGGTCGAACGTGTTTCGGTGCTGCCAGCACATCCACGTCTTGAATACATTTTCGAGCGAGTAACCGCCTTGTCCGTCCGGCACCTTGGCCATTTTGTTCGCCATGTACTGTTCGATTTCGCGAGGTATCCTCATGGCGGTTGTCCAGTCGCCCAGGTCGTTCTTCACCTCTTCAAGAACCACCGTCTTACCACCCGCCATCACTACTCCATAGCGTTCGTTCATACGGGTCAGTGCCTCGTCCATCCAAGGCCATTCGACGCCAGTTTCCGGATCCCTTGAAGCAGTCGCCTTGATCCACTTTTCTATCCTCTTGCGCCGATCGGCCTTTGTACCAGCTAAGACGCCCTCGCTCGCCTCTAGCAAGCGCAACTCGGCTATGTCTGTCAAAGCTCCCGTCGTCTTGTGTCGACCGATGGCCCGCGCCGACGCTTGCACCCATCGCACCGCCTCCTCGCCTTCGGCCTCCTCCAGTCGGTCCAAGAAGTCGTCGACCGGTGGTCCCGCTTGATCTCGCTCACGCAGGCAAAACTTTACATGCGGACCGACATCGTAGACAAACGGAACCCCGTCGCTCGGACCCAGCCGGACAAACGCCGCCCAGCTTTCCGATGGCCGAAACGGCGCTTGAGCGCGCAGCTTAGCCTCTGGGTTCGTTCCGCTCAGGTACAGCCAGATGTCCTGCAACTTCAGCGCCTGTTCTCTGCCATCAATCTGCACGGCGATTTCCGTGTCCAAGCCCAACGCTTCATGATCCTCCAGCACATGAACGCGCGGTACTCCGGAATAGCCATTTCGAGTCGAGATGGTAAGTTTGTGTTCTTGGGCCAGCTTAGTCCGGGCCTCGTCCTCTGGCGTTTCGACAGTGCTGCTATCGAAGCGACCGCCCTTTGCGCCGACAGTAATCTGTGGCGGAACGATTGCGGTGTCCTCGGCATAGGTCACGGGAGCGCCCTCAAAGCTGAGCCGCTCCCATGAAAATGTTGTGGGGTCGTAGATAGACCAGCAACGCCCGTAGTCGCCCCAGCGACGCCGGAAGCCCAAGCCCATAAGCATGGCCTGCGCCAACATGGCCGGGCCGAGGCGCCCGAGGTCGTTGGGGTCTTTCAGTTGCACGTAGTGATGGCTGGACGGCGACGTGAACAGAGGCTTGCCGTCCGCGTTAATAATGCGCGAAGAGGAGGACGGCAGATCGATACGCCCGGCAGTTTCCAGACCCGGAGCGATACGACACATAGCCTGCCACCACTCATCGGTATCGTGGAACGTCAGTTCATCGGGCTGTTCGTCCGTGAAATCTCGGTCAATCAGCAGCCATGATGTTGGTCGCATATTATTTTTCTTTCGGCATATGGCCAAGGCCTCGTTTTTTTCACACCAGCCGTCATCTGTTCCACCAAAGTCCTCCATTGCTTTGGAGCTCAAAACTAAGAACGGGTGGGCGGGGGCATCGACAAAGCGGCCGAGGATCAGACACGCTTGCGGATCATTTCCTACTGCTTCAAGCACCGTCACCATTGCCTCTTGATCCGGCACCGGGATTTGAAGGCCCTGATAGCTCGCGGCGTTGCCTGCGGCCTGTTTCGTGACGTCGCCATTATCATCCGCGTCAAAAATCTTATTCGCGGGTTTGTCACCCAGTCGACGCAGCACGACCAGAGCGTCGGGGCCGTTATGGTCGCCAGCGAATTGGTCTTTCAGGTATTCGTGTGCATCCATTTGTTTTTTGATGTCCTTGGGTGCCATAGCGGCGTCCCTCCTATAATTGGGCGCGCGGGATTGTTAATCCTTTGACTTCGCATTATTCACAGGCTCCATGACCTGCTAGTCACGGAAAACGTTACTTTCAGTTCCTGGATTTCCGAGTTAACAGCACGAACCGCTCACTCAGACTTTGACTCCGGCCCTGATCCGCAAGCAGGCTTCAGCGAGCCCTGGATGCGATGAGCAAAGTAAAAGTTACGCGACATCATTAACTGACCACGTTTCATCCCGCTTGATGCGGTTGCGTTCTTTCATTGAGACGATGCTTTCGCCCTCAATGATTGTGCGCTCGCCGCGTTTGTAGGCGGTGATTTCACCGGCGTTAATGAGGCGGTACACTGTAGACGGTGAACAGCGCATCAACGCCGCCGCTTCAATGACCGTGCAGTCAGGCATTGGGTGGAGTGGATAGGCGGCTTCCCGGCTAGGAACCGCGCGTCGTCCGGATTTCTTCGACATTACGTCACCTCTCAGTTCGAGTGATGACACCGCATTATGGGCACGAATTCGCGCCTCGCAACAACTGCTAACGACGGTTCCGCGGAAGTGCCTTTAAAACTTGTTTGAACTTTCGAAAGTTGCCTATCTCACTTGCCCACGCAGCCGTATCCGGATCCGCCCCTAACTCTCTTGCTTTTCGGTATCGCAACAGGCGTTCCTCCAGTCGGATCGAAAGGTCAACGGTTTCACTGACTTTGTCCAGCACGTCAGGCCACGGCAGGTCAGCCATTTCAGGCGCATCAACAATCGCGCATGCCGCAGTAAACTTCTCTGCCTTGCGCTGAGCGGCCTTGGCCGATGCGCGGTGCGGCTGCGCGGCCCGGTCGGTCATCTCTGACAGGTTCAACTGCATTGCCTCGACTGCCTCGCGCAACGCCTCCTCGTCGCCCAGCGGTACGTCGAAAAGATCGAGACGGTACACGCCATCCGGATCCAGTTCCGTTTTGAAGTAAGTTAGGGTTTTCTTATCAGTCATGTCCCGCCCTCACCGATTAGGACCACGTTCTCAACCTCAACGGCGACGAGGTGATCCGCCCAGCGTTGCCACCACTCGGCGGCCGGCACGGTCAGTTCCGCTTGGTTGTAATGCGCGTCAATGCCGGTCGCGACGGTGTGGGCCGTCAGTCGGTCGCGGATGTCACGCGTTCCGCCACTCTCGGCAACCCAAGTTGACAAAGCCTTACGCAAAGTATGCAGCGTAAACTGTTGAGCCAGTCCCAGAGCGTCGCGCTTGTTCGCCCATGCGTGGCTAACATTGTCCGCGCTGCGCGGGCGCTGGGGATCGCTCACCGATGGAAACACGAACGCCGAGCCCTGGTCACGCTGAGCGTTTAAAACCGCCATGGCGGCGTCGGAAAGGATGACCACGTGGGGCCGGTTGGCCTTCATACGTTCCGCCGGGATCGTCCAGCGATTGCCCTCCACCTCGTCCCAGCGCATTTCAACGGCCTCACGCAAACGAACGCCGGTCAGGGCGATCAGGCGCAGCGCCTTGCCCACGTCTCCCATTTCGGTAGTCGCTTCCAAGAAGGCGCGTAGATCCTTGGTGCCTGGGTGCCATGTGCGCGGTTTGGCCGTGTCCACCTCGGGCAACATGCTCGGGGTGATAGCGAACCCTTTGGGCAATAGCCCTCCCTTGCGGGCCTGCGTCAGCACGCCAGCGATGGCCGAGCGCAACTTGCGGGCCTGCTGGGGTGTTTTGGCCTGGATAGCCGTGATTGGGGCACTTAAGTGGTCTATGTCCAGTTCGCCGAGGGTGACGGCCTCACGCCCCGGCAAGAGGTGTTGTCGCAACAGCCGGTCATTGGCCTGCCATGACCGCAGGTTGTCGCTAGCCCAAGTGGTATAGTGATCTACCAGTTGTTCGAGGGAGATGTCGGCCTTGGTGTCAGGTCTCTCTCCTCTGCCGCGCTGGGAGCGCAGAGTAGCCCATTTGTCGCGCGCCTCAGCAACCGACATTTCGGGATAATGGCCGAGGGTCATTTCGCGCTGTTTGCCGTTCACCTCGGTGCGGTAGGTCCACCGTTTGAGGCCGGTTTTGCTGGATTTCATAATGAGGCCCGGTCGTACCGGATCGGCCAGACGCGCGCCGCGTCCTACGCGGTCGTAATGCAGTTGTGTGAGTTCCTTGGGCGCGTTGCCTTTGGCGATTTCGAGGGCGCGCACGAGTGTATTGCGCAGCTCCTTACGCGGACCCAACGCGATAGCCTGTTCAATCAGACTTGCAACTTCGGCGCGGATTTCCGATGTAGACCGCGACATGACCGTATACCCTTGCTGTGGCGGTCCCGTTACTCTCAGTTGGCGGAGCAACCGCAGCCGGGTCCTTATCCAAAATATAGTGATTCACACCCCACTAACAAGGACGAGTCACGGAAGAGTCACGGAAGAAGTGTGATACTGCACGGGTCACATCGGGTCATCGAGGGTCACTGATAGCAGGCCCCTCATCACACGTCGCAGTGAATGCAGAGCGCTAAGTGCTATGTTTTTTCAGGATTTTGTCAGGAAAATCAGTGGTGCCCAAGGAGAGACTCGAACTCTCACGCCCGTGAAGGCGGGGGATTTTGAATCCCCTGCGTCTACCATTCCGCCACTTGGGCCACGAACACTGGATTATCCTTCATAATCCGGAAGGTCCAGAGGCAAAAATCAACCATGTGCAGATTGTTTTTCCTATGCAGGTTGACGGTTTCGCAAGTGCGTGTTTTGGCTTGCACCAAGTTGGTTATGGAATTCTAATTCTTATGTTGCGATCGCTTTATGACTGGACCATTCGTCTGGCCGAACATCCGCATGCCCTTTGGGCATTAGCAATCGTTGCTTTTATCGAAAGCTCATTCTTTCCGATCCCACCAGATGTTCTGATGATTCCCATGGTTCTGGCGCGTCCCTCCCGCGCGTGGTTAATCGCCTCGGTCGCACTAGTTGCTTCTGTACTCGGTGGTCTTCTTGGCTATACAATTGGCGCATTTTTTTATGAAAGCATTGGTCAGCCTATCCTTGAATCCATGGGCAAAGCTGAGGCCATGGAGGAGTTCAACAACCGCTTTAATGATTTCGGTTTCTGGGCTGTATTAACAGCTGGCGTCACTCCATTTCCCTACAAGGTTATTACGATCATGTCCGGCTGGACAGGAATGCCTTTGGGCACATTCATTGCGACCTCTATACTTGCGCGCGCGTTGCGATTTTTTATCGTCGCGGGTCTGTTATGGAAATTTGGCGAACCCATACGCGATTTCATCGAAAAGCGGCTTGGATTAGTCTTTACACTTTTCATCGGGCTTTTGATCGGTGGGTTCATTTTGGTGAAATATCTATGAGTCGCAGAAGAATACTGGTGATATTAGCCTCCGGTGGTTCGGCCATTCTTCTTTTGGCTGCTTGGGGTTTTCAATATATTGGTGAATTGTCGCCATGCAAAATGTGCATCTGGCAGCGTTATCCGCATGGCGCTGCGGTCCTTCTGGGTGTCCTCGCTTTCGCCGTCCCCAGTTTGAGTTTGACCTACCTTTTGGGCGCTTTGGCCGCGCTGACTACCGCCGGGATAGGAATTTTCCATGCTGGAGTTGAACAGGGTTTATGGCAAGGCCCATCCACGTGCACTTCAGGAGACGTAGGAGCGCTGTCACAGCAGGATTTGTTTAATCAAATCATGAACGCGCCACTGGTGAGGTGCGATGAGATTCCTTGGGAATTTCTGGGGTTGTCAATGGCTGGTTGGAACGCGGTTACATCCGCCGGACTAGCATTGATTTGGATCGCAGCGTGGCGAGCCCGATAGACTTTACAATTGATCCAGTTCGGCATCCCAGTAAAGGAAGTCGATCCAGCTTTCGTGCAAATGGTTTGGTGGGAATTTGCGTCCAATATTCCGCAATGCTTCGGCATCTGGCTGCCGAGGAGGTCTGTTGAGCGACATTCCGGCCTGACGCAACGATTTAGATCCCTTACGCAGGTTACATGGGCTACAGGCCGCCACAACGTTCTGCCAACTGGTCACCCCTCCTGCTGCACGCGGAACCACATGGTCAAAGGTTAATTCACCCCTGCTGCCGCAATACTGGCATTTGAATTCGTCCCTTAGAAATAAATTAAAGCGCGTGAAGGCCACGCGCTTTCTGGGTTTTACGTAGTCTTTTAGAACGACCACCGAGGGTATTCGTATCTCGGTACTGGGGCTGCGGACTACTTCGTCATACTCGGCCACAATATCAACACGGTCCAGCCAAGCCGCTTTAATCGCCTCCTGCCAGGGCCAAAGTGATAATGGGTAATAGGATAGTGGACGGTAGTCTGCATTCAGAACCAATGCCGGATGATGCCTGAGCGCGCCGGGTTCCCTGACAAATTCGGTCCTGAAGTCTCCGTCCATAACAGAATCGCTCCTCGCTCTGTACTGCCCGTTTTAGACGTCAGAGCGGGGAACACCCGCCCCAGCCTTTTCTCAACTATATATCGTGTTAAAACTCTGACAAGCCCTGAGTTTCCACAACATCTCGGTTACTGGTTAAGACGAATCCGTAACACCAACATGACAGTTATCCACAGGTTGCAAGCCGGTTCAACGCAGGCTATGGCGAAGATCATGTCCTGGTTCATCCGTTTCAATAAACCATTCGACGTTCTGCCTCAGTTCACGGACCGCGCCAATGCGGGCCTGCCGCGCCAGACACTTTCTGATTTCATCGATCTTCCCGGCGTGTACCCCGCCGGACGGCTTGACCGAGACAGCGAAGGGTTAATTCTATTAACCGACAACGGACGGCTTCAGGCGCAGATTTCAGACCCCAAGCAAAAGATGTCAAAAACCTATTGGGTTCAGGTCGAAGGCATACCAGACACGGCCGCGTTAATCGCATTACGAAACGGGGTCGAGTTGAAAGATGGGATTACCCGCCCTGCTAAAGCTCGCTTGATTGAAGAGCCTGACGGTTTGTGGCCGCGCACCCCGCCAATTCGTGTGCGCAAGTCAATACCTGATTGCTGGATCGAACTGACATTGCGTGAAGGACGCAATCGGCAGGTACGGCGCATGACCGCGGCAGTTGGGCACCCGACCCTGCGACTGATCCGTTCGAGGATCGGCAATTGGACAATTGACGGGTTGGAATCCGGCTCTTGGGAAACTCTGCCGGCGCCAGAGACGTCACCCATTCAAGGCGTAAGAAAGCGCGACCGTCGTCCAAAGCGGTAAAGAAATTGATTCTCGTTACAGCGGCAGTTTTTCTCCACCAACAACGCGATAGATCTCCCTTGAGATCACTCCCACCTCACTCAAAGCCTTGCGAAAATTCTGCATATGCTGCGTGGCAAAATGTTCGTCCAGCGCTGCTTGGTCCTGCCATTCCTCGTATACACGAAAGCGATTGTCCTGTCCTAAAATCTGGCTGAACTCATAGAGGATACAACCGGGTTCTTTAACGGTTTCGCTAACCATTTCCTGTGCAGCTGCTTTCGCAGTTTCGATGCCGCCGGGGTCAACTTCAACTACTCCAGTTACGATCAACATTGTCTGTCCTCGTTTAGTTTGAAACTTTTGGATATCCGATCTATGGGTTTGCCATCGCGCAACGGAACGCCTCGCTCTACCGAAAAATCGCTGAAGCCCATTTTGTCATAATAGCTTAAACCGATTACTTTATCGGCCCGAATTGCGGCATTGATTGATCGGTATCCCAACTCAATCGCGACGCCTTTGGTTTTCTCAAGAAGAATTCGGCCAGCACCTTTCAAAACGGGCTCCCGCCGTGTGAATATCTCGATATCAACGCAGCAATCGGGAAGTTGATCATGAACGCCTAGCCATTGAAAACCAGCAACGGTCCCACGTTCATCCAGCGCTACTTGGCAAGAAATGGTATCTGCTCTGTACAAAAAACTTTTTAAAAACAATATGTTTGAGAAAGGAACTTCATGTGCAGTTGTTCCTCCTGCGACGATTATTCTATTCAAGACGCCGCAAGCATCTGCCACATCTTCAGTAATCATCGGACGGATCGCTATCATTACAAGCTGAGCTTGTCGCGCATAAATGCCAGCGCCACGCTTAGGCCATCAGGGGCAATACCGTGCCCGGTACCCTTCATCACATGAGCGTAAACTTCTTTGAATCCTGCGCTTTGCAATGCTTCGGCAGCTTCCGGAAGGGATTGAGGCGGCACCACGTCGTCAATATCTCCATGTACCAACAAGACTGGCATGCGGCTAGCGACTTCGTCGGTCAGCATGTCAGGTTCCAATAAGCGGCCAGAGAAAGCCACTATACCGGCCACAGGATCTTCTCGCCGAGGCGCGGCATGCAAGCTTAGCATTGTCCCTTGCGAAAACCCGAACAGGACAACTTGTTCTGGAAGCACATCCTCGTCCACCATCAACGCATCAAGAAATGCATTGAAGTCATCAACGGCCATATCCATGCCGCGTCGCGCTTCTTCTTCTGATGACCCATCAATCCATGGGATCGGAAACCATTGATACCCGTTGGGCATACCAGGGATTTGTTCTGGCGCGTCAGGGGCCACGAACATGGTTTCAGGTAGATGCTCTCCCAGAACATCGGCCAAACCCAGCAGATCGGCCCCATTCGCGCCATATCCATGCACGAACACCACGACCGATCGAGTGTCGCCCGAAACGGGCTCTTTTCTGAGCGCGTTCAATACCCTGGTCATCTGATCCCTTCCCTGCTCTTGGCTACTCGGTAATAGGCCCACAGAACCCTCGCCGCAACCGACCGCCACGGAGACCACGCTTCGGCCATTTTACGTAGCTCTTTATCCTTTGGTCTTTCCGGTAGGTCATAAAGGATGCGGGCGGCTTCTTGCAAAGCCAGATCTCCCGGAGCAATAACGTCCGCACGACCTAAGGAGAACATGGCATATATTTCGGCGGTCCAAACACCTATGCCTGACACTTGGGTAAGTATATCGACAACCTCGTCATCCGACGCATTTCTCAAAGCCTTAAAATCTATATTGGCTTCCGCCAAAGCCTTAGCATATCGAATCTTTTGTCGGCTCAACCCTGCTGCTCGCAAGTCTTCGTCCGTGGCCCACATAATCTTGCGCGGCCCAGTTAACTTGGCGTCCTGCAACCTTTTCCAGATCGCATTTGCAGAGGCCACGCTGACCTGTTGGCTTACGATCGCGCTAAGCAATTCTGCGAACCCATCAGGACGACGACGAAGCGGCAATGGCCCTGTTTGCCGCATGGCGTAGGCCATGCGGGGACAGGCTGCAGCCAGCCAATCGGCTCCCTCAGCGACACAATCCGGCGTCTCGATTATTCGCCCGACAGACATGCTTCAATTCTCCAATAATTGCGACGCACGTTAGGGCACCGTGTCGCAGATGCAAGCGGCTTGTGCCTGCCAGATTTCGCAGATACGCATTGGCACATGAGCATGACTACCACCTCTCCCCCTAACGATGATCAAGCCAAACGCAACGTAACGGTTTTGGTGGCTGCACAGGCCGTTCTTGGCGCCCAAATGCCAATGGTCTTTATTGTGGGTGGGTTGGCCGGGCAATCACTGGCCACCAATGCCTGTTTGGCCACATTGCCAATATCGCTCATTGTTCTCGGTTCGATGCTCGCAGCTACTCCTATCTCGGCAATAATGCAAAGATGGGGACGCCGGGCGGGATTCCTGATTGGGGCAACTGCTGGCGCTTGCGGAGGTGGGATCGGCGCATACGGCCTTTATCTGGGCTCGTTTCCAGTTTTCTTGTTGGGAAGCCTGTTCACCGGAATTTATATGAGCGCACACGGATTTTATCGCTTCGCCGCGGCCGATACCGCTTCGGACGCCTTTAGACCCAAGGCAATTTCTTATGTCATGGCTGGTGGTCTTTTGGCGGCGTTGGTAGGCCCTCAAATTGTAAAGTTGACTTCTGAATCATACGTCATCCCTTTTCTGGGAACATATGTTGCCGTGATTGCTATAAATGCATTTGGCGCAGTTCTGTTCTTCTTTCTCGACATTCCGACACCAGACCAACCAGCACCAAATGCGCCGAGGGGGCGCAGCAGAATAGAACTTTTGAAAACACCGCGCATCGCGGTGGCGGTGATCTGCGCAATGGTCTCTTACGCATTGATGAACCTTGTAATGACATCGACCCCTTTGGCTGTTGTTGGCTGCGGATATACTGCTGGTAATGCCGCCGATATCGTCTCTTCTCACGTATTGGCCATGTATATTCCCAGTTTCTTTACCGGCCACCTGATCGCGCGCTTCGGTGTAGAGAAAGTTATGGCTTTAGGCCTTGCCATTCTAGCTGGCGCAGGTGCGGTAGCACTTCAGGGCGTCGAGTTGGGCAATTTCTTTGCTGCGCTCATCCTATTGGGCGTTGGATGGAACTTCGGGTTCATTGGAGCCACCAGCATGCTTGCTGAATCCCACTCGGAGCATGAGCGCGGCCGGATGCAGGGGTTAAACGACCTGCTGGTTTTTGGGGGCGTCACGTTCGCTTCACTGGCGTCGGGCGGGTTGATGAACTGTTCAGGCGGATCGCCTATCGAGGGTTGGACGGCCGTAAATCTGGCTATGATTCCGTTGCTAACCCTTGCCGGAGCAGCATTGCTCTGGCTCGTACTCAAGCCTTCAAGTGCGAGGACGGCCTGATCGACTCTACCATCGGCCTGTTAATGTAAGTCTTATCAAGGACAACCTTCGTCGTGCCTCACTTTGCGACAAGCCGCCATCGGCAACCACTTGCGGTTTGGTAAAGGCCCGACGGAGCACCCAGTCGGCTTGCCAACCTGCATTAAAAGCTGGCCGAGCAGAGTCAGATATCGCAGTTCGTGCCGCCCTAGCCTTTCTTAGTTTTTCTAACCCCTTTTTTGCCAAAGCCCTGACTCCGTCAGTGGTTCCGTCCAACAACGGAATTCGCCCACGCGCCTCAAGTTCAGGGATAGCACGAAGCCAGTTAGCAACCCCAACGGCATAACCATAGTCTCGCAAAACTTTTTCGTCTGCAGGGCCCAACGTTTGGGCGGAAACGACCATCAATGTTCCCGCGCTGTGATCGATGTACGCGTCAAAATGCGCATCATCCTCAAACGGATCCCGATATATATCCCAACGTCTTACAGCGACATACTCGTCCAGTTTTTCCGCGAGGTGTGGTGAAAGGACTCGTGACAAAGGTGTAACCACCTCATGCCTTCGTACGCTTGGACCTTCGGCTATCTCGCGCAACGCATCCCGCCACCATTGCAGACGCATTTCTGCTATCATCGCCTCTTGCGTCACCCACGGAGCGCGGGCGACTTCCACGTTCAAAGCATAAATTGGAAATAGCACGGAGCGCGCTGCTACAGGGGCGGCCATTGCTGCCATGAAACGGTCGGGATCGGCGCGATGTACCAGAGCGGCACAAGCCTTGGTGTCATTGTCAAATTGCACAGCTACTCCGCAGCCGCCGTTCGCGACTCGCAATCGCGCACCAACTTCCACTGAATCGCTTCCAGCAACGCCTCAAACGAAGCGTCGACTATGTTCGCGCTGACACCCACGGTCGACCAACGACGCCCCTGCCCATCTTCGCTGTCGATGATTACACGTGTCACGGCCTCGGTTCCGCCCTGCGTGATACGAACCTTGAAATCAACCAGATGCATGTCATCCAAGATCCGCGAATACTGCCCCAAATCTTTAGCGAGCGCCTTGGCTAGAGCGTTCACAGGTCCTCGATCGCTGCCACTGTCATCCAATGACTCACTGACGGAAAGCTTTTTCTCGCCATCCACTTTCACGACGACAACTGCCTCGGACAGGCTGACCATTTTGTTATACTTATTCTTGCGACGCTCTACCGTGACCTTATAGCGCTTAACTTCAAAAAACTGTGGTAATTGCCCCAACTCTTCCCGCGCCAGCAACTCAAAACTGGCTTGCGCGGTATCATAGGAATACCCCTCTGCCTCCCTGACCTTAATACGTTCCAAAATACGTCCCAGCGCAGGGTCGCCAGATTCCACCGACAATCCCGCTTCGGTAAGGCGTTTTCGTAAATTTGACTGCCCGGCTTGGTTAGACATTGGAATGATTCGCGCATTTCCAACGCTCGCAGGATCGACATGCTCGTAAGTAGCAGGATCTTTGAGGATCGCACTGGCGTGAAGGCCTGCTTTGTGCGCAAAAGCCGAAGCACCGACATATGCCGTCTGTTTGCTTGGAACCCGGTTCAAAATATCGTCCAGCATTCGACTGATCCTGGTTAGACCAGCAAGTGCACCTAAGCTCACCCCGATCTCATAAGTCGAGGAATATGGCTCCTTTAACAACAAAGTCGGTATCAGCGAGGTCAGGTTAGCGTTGCCACAGCGTTCGCCTAACCCATTCAGTGTTCCCTGAATCTGCCTTGCCCCTGCATCGACAGCAGCCAGAGAGCAAGCAACCGCGTTTTCCGTGTCGTTATGGGTATGGATTCCTAACTTTTCTCCTGGGATTCCGGATGCAATTACTTCAGATACGATCCGGCCCACCTCAGATGGCAAAGCGCCACCGTTGGTGTCACAAAGCACGATCCAACGCGCACCTGCCTCCAACGCGGCGTGACAGACTTGCAACGCGTATTCTGGGTTGTCTTTGTAACCGTCAAAAAAATGCTCGGCATCAAAGAGCGCTTCACGATCTTGTGCCACGACATGCGCAATTGAGGCCCGAACATTTTCCAAGTTCTCTTCCAGCGACAGTCCAAGCGCATCTGTCACATGATAATCGTGCGACTTTCCGACCAGACAAACAGCTTGCGTGCCAGCATTCATTACTGCTGCCAGCACATCATCATTCTCGGCTGAACGACCCGAACGTTTGGTCATCCCAAACGCAGTAAGTCGCGCCGCGGTCTTAGGTGCAGCATCAAAAAAGGCGCTGTCAGTCGGGTTTGCCCCTGGCCAACCGCCTTCGATATAGTCGATACCCAATGAATCCAGTGCAGAGGCGATCTGTGTCTTTTCCGAAGTGGAGAACTGCACGCCTTGGGTCTGTTGACCGTCGCGCAGCGTCGTATCGTAGAGGTAAAGGCGGGTTTTGCCGTTATCTTTTTCAGACATCAGACCTCCTCCAGCTTGGTCGCGTCAAACCCGGGACCCGGTACCAATTCGACGCTATCCTTGCTCATCCTAACTTCCAATCCCGCTGCGATGAAAAGCGCCTTTAACCTGTCCACTTCGGAGAAATCCTTGCTGGCCATCGCTGCTGTCCGCGCAGTGACGAGTTTTTCTTTGTAAGAAGTAAAATCGGTTTCATCAGCCTTAGCCCATGCACCCAAATCCATCGTCAATAAACCCAGAAGTTGCCCACTCGCCAAAAGCTTGGCCGCTTCCCCGTCCGCAGCCAAACGGTGAAGTTCCGCAATGGCACCCGCTGTATTCAGGTCATCAGCCAGCGCATCGATTACGGCAGGAGCAACGCTGGAAGCGGGTTCAATACCTGCGGTCAGCGCCCGCCATTTTCGCAGTGTCGACTCGGCCTCACGCGCCTTTTTCTCGGTCCAGTCCATTGGTTTGCGATAATGCGTCTGTAGGAAAACGAAACGGATCACCTCGCCAGGAATGCCCTGATCCAGCAGATCGTGAACGGTGAAAAAATTGCCAAGTGATTTTGACATCTTCTTACCTTCGACCTGCAACATTTCATTGTGCAACCAGATCCGAGCGAACTCTCCTTCGGGGTGCGCACAGCAGCTCTGCGCGATCTCGTTCTCGTGATGTGGGAACATCAAGTCGTTACCGCCACCGTGGATATCAAAACTCTCTCCAAGCAACTCGTAAGCCATGGCCGAGCATTCTATGTGCCAACCCGGACGGCCCCGACCCCAAGGGCTATTCCAACCCGGTAGTTCGTCCGTCGAGGGTTTCCAAAGCACAAAATCCATTGGGTTCTTTTTATAAGGCGCAACTTCAACCCGCGCCCCGGCGATCATATCATCAACGGATCGACCCGACAGTTTGCCGTAATTTTTCTTCCAGCTGTCCACGGCGAACAGAACATGCCCCTCAGCCGCATAAGCATGGCCTTTGGAAATCAGGTCCTGGATCATCTCGATCATCTGATCGATATATTCGGTCGCACGAGGCATCTCGTTGGGTTCTAACGCACCCAAGGCACCCATATCGTTCAAATACCAGCCGATTGTTTCGTCCGAACGTTCTTGAACCAGTTGCTCTAACGATCCCTTGGCGCCAGCTTTTTGCCGGGACAGCGCAGCCGCGTTTATCTTGTCATCCACATCGGTGAAGTTTCGAACGTAAGTTACTTTATGTGCTCCGTAAACATGGCGCAGCAGTCGGTAAAGGACGTCAAAAACCACCACTGGACGTGCATTACCCAGATGCGCCCGGTCATAAACCGTCGGACCGCAGACATACATCCGCACGTTATCAGGGTCGATCGGCGCAAATTCTTCCTTTGCCCGCGTCCTTGTGTTGTGCAGTTTAATCGTGGTCATCGGGTCGTGCTCCTAAAACAGCGTACGTGCATCACGCTGGCGCGGGCTTAGCAACTTGTCTCAGAAATGAAAACGAAAGAAACCGACCCGCTTGATACTTCAGCGGGTAATGCAGCAGGTAATGATGCATTTCATCGGGTTCATGTCCCACGGCATACCACGGCAACTTCCCCGAGCCAAGGCTTGAGTTCCGCAACGTAAGTCGGCAACTTGGCAGCAATGAGCCGCGAAACCGTAAATGCCATTTGTGCCGAACTGCCCGGCGCCGAATTGTCCGATCCGCGGGGCGGCGGACACGATGCGTGGAAAGTTGGCGACAAGATGTTTGCCTGTATTGGCACCGTGGGCGATGGGGTTTCCGTCAAGACCCCAGATATTGAGACCGCACAGATGCTCATTGATGCCGGTATAGCCACTAAAGCCCCGTATTTTCACCGCAGCTGGATTCGCCTGTCGTGGGACACGGACGCCGAAGAGATGCGCCATCGGCTGACGGTTTCGTATGATCTGGTCCGGGCGTCGCTGACGAAAAAGCTTCAAGCGACGTTGTCGCCGCGCAGCTGATTGACAAATCCTCGCCTCTCTGACCCATTCTGCGTCAGAAGACAAACGGAGGCACGTCATGAAGCTGTCGCATCGTATTACCAACCTGACCGAAGGCGGCTCTGACGGATGGGATGTGTTTTATCGTGCTCGCCGGATGATTTCCGAAGGTCAGGCCATCACAGAATTGACTATTGGCGAGCATGACATCGGTACAGACCCCGTGATTCTCGACGCGATGGACGCATCTGCGCGTGGTGGTCACACCGGGTACGCAATGGTGCCAGGTACGGATTTGCTGCGTGATACAGTTGCGGCACGCGTCCAGATACGAACGGGCGTAAAAACAACCCGGGATAACGTACTCATTACACCAGGTGGACAGGCGGCATTATTCGCAGCTCATATAGCGGCGTGTAACCCAGGCGATACCGGCCTGTTTCTTGACCCCTACTATGCCACTTATCCCGGGACAATCCGCGCTGCGGGAGCGATAGCCAGACCAGTGCAAACTCATGCGATGGACGCCTTTCAACCACGAGAAAGCGAAATCGAAAGGTTTGCAGGGGGCGCCGTCTCGTTACTGATCAACACGCCCAACAACCCCACAGGGGTCGTTTATTCACAGGACACGCTCAACGCAGTTGCTAACGTTTGCAAAAACCGTGATTTGTGGCTTGTTTCAGACGAAGTCTATGACACCCAAGTCTGGGAAGGTAATCACCTTTCGCCACGGGCATTGCCTGGCATGGCTGAACGCACGCTAGTCGTCGGATCGATGTCAAAATCTCACGCAATGACTGGTTCACGATGTGGTTGGATCATAGGCCCGGAGGAAGTCGTAGAGCACCTTATCAATCTGGCGACTAACACAACATATGGCGTACCCGGATTTATTCAGGACGCAGCCAGTTTCGCTCTGAACTCTGGTCACAAACTTGAAGAAAAGATCGCTGAGCCTTTTCGGCGTCGTCGGTCACTGGCTATGCAAGTGCTTGGCGGTCAGCAAATCGTCGGCTTAATCCCGGCGCAGGGGGCTATGTATCTTATGTTAGATATCCAAGCAACTGGATTGACCGGTGATTCCTTTGCCAACGCTTTGCTGGATAGCCATAAAATTGCTGTTATGCCCGGCGAAAGCTTTGGCATGGCGGCAGCCGGCCACATTCGCGTTGCCATGACGATTGCCGATGAAAAACTTGTCAGTGCGTTGCAAACAATATGTGATTTCGCCGCTCAATTGGCCGAAAACAGGGGTGCGGCTTGACGGTCAGAACCGAAATGTCGTGCGCAAATTAAACACATTGGTATCGACACTTCCGCTAGGCCGGGAATCGAGATCGAAGTCTTGTCGCAGTGCTTCTCCGCTGATGACGAACCGATCGTTGACCGGGTAAGCAACGCCGATACCGTAAACAGCGGCAGTGTCACTGTCACCCGAAGTATCTGCTCGGGCCGTCCCGACCACGACGTAGCCTAGCGCGGAACCAAAGTCATAACCTCCGCGCAATTTTAGGCGAGAAACGCCATCCAAGCTGCCTTCGCCTTCACCGAGATCTAAATTTAAGCGATTGTATTCTAACTCACCGCCTAACACGAAACTGCCAAAGTCGTAATCGTACCCGATAAACGGACCAAATGCAGAATCACTGCCCCCAACGCCTCCGGGTCCATCTGCATCCGCATAGCCAAAACTGAACCCAACGAACGGCCCCGTCCAATCTTCGGCCAGAGCGGGTGAAACACCCGTCAACATCAACGCGGTCAGTGTAGCCTTCAATGCCTTCACGCAGACCTCCGAACATCCTGTGCCGGGCCGGGCGCTTAGACAAACATTGGCCGGGGCGCCCAAAAAATCGCAAATATTATGGCCTTTGAACTAATAACTATTCCTATCGTAACAGATTTCTAACTTTGCAGGTAAAAACTTTGAGCACGACATGCTGACTGTGTGGTGCGGACCACATTCACTCGCTCGCCAACTGAAGATTCTGGAATAAAGGTCGTAAACAGAACAGATTTTGTCAAAATGAATTTAAATAGTTGATGCACCTTTTTGAGGAAGCGGATGCAAAACGATACGTCGAAAATTCACCTGATCAGTCGCACCATCGGTGCTGATCGGGGACGCGCTGCGCGGGGACGGCCTCGGCAGGTTATAACCTGTTGATCATTTTTACCTGACCCAATTATCGGAACACCGAAATGAACGACCAGCCCCGCACAACCTCTCGCAGCGGTGGTCGCGCCGCACGACGCGCAGCTCGCGCCTCTGCATTGCCCGATCATCTGCGTCCAGTTCGCCCCGGCATGGAAGGTGGCACATACAAACCCCTTAGTTCGAAGGATCTTGAGCGTATCCACAAAGCCGCCCTTCAGGCCCTGGAAACGATCGGATTGGCAGATGCCCCGGCAAGCGGGATCGAATACCTCGTCAATGCTGGTTGTACACTGGGCGAAGATGGCCGCGTACGCTTTCCACCCTCGGTCGTCGAAGATGTCCTTGCAAAGGCAAACCGAGCTGTAACTCTGTACAGCCGGGACGGCAAAACAGACTTGGTTTTAAAAGGCAGCCGGGTTCACTACGGCACCGCAGGAGCGGCGGTGCACATGGTAGACGTGGAAGGACGGGAATACAGGGACTCCACCGTTCAGGATTTGCACGATGCCGCCCGTATTTGCGAACAGCTGGACAATATCCATTTCGTTCAACGCCCGATGGTCTGCCGAGACATTACTGACAACTTGGAAATGGACCTAAACACAATTTATGCTTGTTGTTCAGGCACGTTCAAGCATGTCGGAACCTCGTTTACAGATCCCGGTTATGTCGCGCCGGCTGTCGAAATGCTTCACATGATCGCGGGCGGAGAAGAAAAGTGGCGGGAACGCCCATTTGTATCCAACACTAATTGCTTTGTCGTTCCGCCAATGAAATTCGCGACGGAAAGCTGCCAAGTGATGGAGGAGTGCGTAAAGGCAGGGATGCCGATTTTGCTTTTGTCCGCTGGCATGGCAGGCGCGACGGCGCCGTCTACTATCGCTGGCGCCATCGTTCAGGCCACCGCTGAATGCCTGGCCGGATTGGTTTACGTAAATGCGATAAGTCCCGGAGCTCCTGCGGTTTTTGGGACTTGGCCATTTGGTTTGGATTTGCGCACAGGTGCCATGTCCGTAGGGTCCGGAGAACAAGCGCTGCTGAGCGCCGGTTGTGCCCAAATGCATAAATTCTATGACCTGCCCGGTGGTGCCGCTGCTGGTGCCTCGGATTCGAAACTTCCTGATATGCAGGCTGGTTGGGAGCAGATGTGTTCAAACGTGATGACCGGACTGGCTGGTTTGAACATGGTTTACGAGGCTGCTGGTATGCATTCTTCGTTGCTAGGATTCTGCCACGAGTCACTGATACTGAGTGATGACCTAATCGGCCAAGCACAGCGCTGTGTACGTGGGATAGAAGTTTCCGACGACACGCTTGCGCTGGATCAGATAGCTCAAGTCTGTCTGGAAGGTCCTGGCCATTACCTGGGCACGGACGAAACTTTGGGCCGGATGCAATTGGATTATGTTTATCCAAGTTTTGGTGACCGCACGTCTCCAAAAGAATGGGCGGAACTGGGAAAACCTGATCTTGTCGAGAAGGCCATAGCCCGCAAAAACGAAATCTTGTCAACGCCGTCGCCAGCACGATTTGATCCGGCGCTGGATTCTGATCTGCGCGACAAGTTTAACATTCACTTACCTGTATGACCCGTTGATCACAGGCGGCCTATTTTCGATTAGGCCGCCTGCTGGTTTCAGCCGTTGCTTGGCGGAAGAAGACCTGCCCCTTGCGCAACTGAGATTTCATCAGCATCCAGCGTTCCGTCACCGTTTGCGTCCATCGCTGCAAAGCTATCGGTATCAATCTCGGGCATAACGATTTGCACTTCTTCGAGTGTTAGAACGCCATCTCCGTTCGTGTCGACGCTTGACTGAGCGAAAGACCACGCTGGTAACAACAGAGCAATCGCTGAAATGAAAGCCAGATTGTGCGGTTTCATGATATTGCCTCCTATATGAAGTCCAATTTGACGTCGTCCGGACAAACACAGGAATTTTGATTTACACCAATCAGTCACCCCACCGATACCAAAGAGCGGATTTCGCGCTATTCTCCGCCTGTTTGAATGAGTCGGGTTTGCAATCAACCGTTGGACGAAATTGCCAGTAGGTCTTTCGGCGGTTCCTGCCCTACGCCATTTTCAAAACCCGGCGAAGTGTTGCCAGAATATTCGAATCGATTTGGGAAACAGAAAAAAGGGGGCCGAGGGCCCCCAAAAAGTTTCGCGTTCCAGGCTCATCTCGTTGACCGCCCGGTATTTTTTGCCTGCGGCCTGGACAGCGTGTGGGGCGAGCGCACCCGCCCCTGAAAGAGTGGGAAGGAGCAAAAATTCCGCCCCACCCTGTTCCCGGCCAACACGGGCATGCCGACCGAGTGGACAAAGGCGATGACGGTAAGTCTTGGCGCCTTTGTCCGTGTTCGTCGGGACCGGATATCCGGGGGGAAAATCACGGTCCCTACACCCCATTGCCGGGGCGCTATTCTCAGCTACACCCGCTGGTTGCTCCGCAGGTGTTACATTTCATGCATGTGCCGTTGCGAACCAAAGTGTAGTTTCCGCACTCACCGCATGGGTCGCCTTCATAACCTTGCATCTTGGCTTTGGTCCGCGCATCCATATTGCTTGCTACGGTGGTTTCAGTCGTGGCTTCGAATTGCACAGCTGTTTCTGTTATGCCTTCAACACCAGCCTGTCCGCCGTTCAAAACCATTAAGTCCTGCGGCAACCGCTTACGCAGATAACCGGTTGAGCTGATTTGCTTTAGAACTTCCAAGGACTTAGACGCAGCGCTGTCACTGATCTCAGAGATATTCGAAACGCCTTCTTCTTCACCCTTACCGATATCGTCAAAAGTTGCGCCTTCAGGCTTCACATGCGCCAAATCGGTGCGATCCAAATACGACACAGCCAATTCACGGAATATGTAATCCAAGATCGAGGTCGCGTTCTTAATTGAGTCATTACCCTGAACCATTCCAGCCGGTTCGAATTTGGTAAATGTGAAAGCGTCAACGAATTCCTCAAGCGGGACGCCATATTGCAATCCGACCGAAACCGCGATGGCAAAGTTGTTCATCATTGCACGAAAGCCAGCGCCTTCCTTGTGCATGTCGATGAAGATCTCGCCTAGTTTGCCATCTTCGAACTCACCCGTTCTCAGGTAAACCTTGTGGCCACCAACAATAGCCTTTTGCGTATATCCTTTACGGCGATGAGGAAGCTTTTCCCGGTGGCTGCGGATCATTTCCTTGACGACAACCTTCTCGATCACCTTCTCGGCTAAAACGACAGCTTTTTCCTGCGTCGATCCGCTCTCCAGCACTTCAGCCGCCTCATCGTCATCCTCGACTAGCGCTGCCGCCAACGGTTGAGAGAGTTTCGAACCGTCGCGATACAAAGCATTGGCCTTTACGCCCAGAGACCAGCTGAGTTCATAAGCTTTCTGGCAATCCTCGATGGTCGCATCATTCGGCATGTTAATCGTCTTCGAGATCGCGCCCGAGATGAAGCTCTGTGCTGCCGCCATCATGGTGATGTGGCTATCAACCCCAAGGAAACGCTTGCCTTTCTTGCCGCACGGGTTGGCACAATCGAAGATCGCGTAATGTTCCTCTTTCAGATGCGGGGCGCCTTCCAGAGTCATAGTTCCACAGACATGGTCGTTGGCAGCGTCGATATCAGCTTTGGAAAAGCCCAGATGCCGAAGCAAATCAAACGTCGGGTCGTTCAGCTTAGTGGCCGGGATGCCCAAAACACCGGTGCAGAAATCCTCGCCCAGCGTCCACTGGTTAAAGACAAACCTAATGTCAAAGGCGCTTTCCAGTGCGGCATCCACTTTACCCAGTTCATTCGGTCCAAAACCGTGACCCGTTAGCGAGGTATGGTTAATCCCAGGAGCATTGCCAATGGTGCCATGGCCGACCGCGTAAGACACGATCTCTTCGATCTGGGACGAAGAGTAGCCCAGTTTTTCCAGCGCTGAGGGTACCGAGCGATTGATAATTTTGAAGTAACCACCGCCGGCCAGCTTTTTGAACTTCACCAAAGCAAAGTCAGGTTCGATACCCGTTGTGTCGCAATCCATGACCAGCCCGATAGTGCCCGTCGGCGCGATTACCGTTGCCTGCGCATTGCGATACCCATTCTTTTCACCCAAGCTAAGCGCTTCATCCCATGCCGACATAGCCAAATCGACCAGACGTTTGTCTGGGCAGTTTTGGTGATCCAGCGCAACCGGCTTCACCGCCAGATTCTCGTAACCCTCGGTCACGCCCTGTGCGGCTCGGCGGTGATTGCGGATGACGCGCAGCATGTGGTCTGCGTTCCGCTCATAACCTTTGAAAGGACCAAGTTCGCCTGCGATTTCGGCTGAGGTCGCATAAGCAACACCGGTCATGATTGCTGTCAAAGCGCCACAGATGGACCGCCCTTCGTCCGAGTCATAACTGTATCCCATGTTCATCAACAGACCACCGATATTGGCATAACCCAAACCCAAGGTTCTGAAATCGTATGAGAGTTTTGCTATTTCCTTCGATGGGAACTGCGCCATGGTCACGGAAATTTCCAAGGTCAGCGTCCAAAGCCGCGCTGCGTGCATGTAATCTGCTGATTGGAATTCTCCGTCCTTGAGGAAGGTCAGAAGGTTCATTGATGCAAGGTTACACGCCGTGTCATCCAAGAACATATATTCCGAACACGGGTTCGAACCGCGGATTTCGCCATCTTCGGGGCAAGTGTGCCATTCGTTAACAGTATCGTGGAACTGAATGCCCGGATCGGCGCATGCCCATGCAGCGTGACCGACTTTTTCCCAAAGATCGCGAGCCTTTACTGTTTTGGCGACTTTGCCGTCAGTCCGATTGATCAGCTCCCAATCAGCGTCTTTCTCCACAGCGGTCAAAAACGCGTTGGTCACTCGGATCGAGTTGTTTGAGTTCTGGCCCGAAACCGAACTGTAAGCCTCCGAATCCCAGTCTGTGTCGTAGGTAGGAAATTCTATGCTGTCATGCCCCTGTTTGGCATAATCGAGAACGCGCTTTATGTATGTCTCTGGAATGGCGACCTTCTTTGCCGCGCGAACCGCGGACTTCAGGGAAATATTCTTCTTGGGATCATGGGCATCTTCTTGGGCGCCGTCCCAAGAGCGAATGGCCTCGAAAATACCGTTCAGCATCTTCTCGTGCATCTTTGATCCGGCAACGATCGAGGCCACCTTCTGCTCTTCAATCACCTTCCATTCGATAAATTGCTCGATGTCCGGGTGATCTGCGTCAACGATCACCATCTTTGCTGCTCGACGGGTCGTACCACCTGATTTTATAGCGCCTGCGGCGCGGTCGCCGATCTTGAGAAAACCCATGAGACCCGAAGATTTGCCACCACCCGACAGAGCCTCGCCATCTGCACGTAGGTGACTGAAGTTGGTACCGGTACCAGAGCCATATTTGAACAAGCGCGCTTCACGCACCCACAGGTCCATTATGCCCCCTTCGTTCACCAGGTCATCATCGACCGACTGGATGAAGCACGCATGGGGCTGTGGATGTTCGTATGCAGATTTTGATTTGGTCAGTTTACCAGTTTTGTAGTCAACATAGTGGTGCCCCTGCGCCGGTCCATCAATTCCATATGCCCAGTGAAGACCAGTGTTGAACCACTGCGGAGAATTTGGCGCGGCGCGCTGCGTTGCCAGCATGTAACGCATTTCGTCAAAGTAGGCGCGAGCGTCTTCTTCGTCTGTGAAGTAGCCGCCCTTCCAGCCCCAATAGGCCCAAGCACCCGCCAAACGATCAAATACCTGCTTGGATGACGTCTCTCCGTCGAATTCCGCATCTTCGGCTGGCACAGAGCGCCACAGAAACTCGGGAACGCCCTTTTCTTTTACTTTCTTCAAACGGTTTGGCACACCGGCCTTACGGAAATATTTCTGAGCGATGACATCACTGGCAACCTGGCTCCAGCTTGACGGAACTTCAATCTCATCTAAACGGAATACGATTGTCCCGTCCGGATTCCGAATCTCGGACGTTGCAGACACAAAATCCAGTTCTGCGTATGCGTCCTGACCAGGTTTGGTGAATTTTCTCTCAATCTTCATGTCCGCTGCCCCCGGGCAATTATTTTAAGTTTCCGGCACTTTTAATTAGTTTTGCGGAGTGCCGCCCGCTGCCGTCAGAATTTTGGGCACAAAAGACCAACCGCTGTTCATAACAGCGCAAAACCGCAAAAACGGTTGCACGTAGATAGATATGCATTAGTCCCTCGCCCCTCGCCTTTTTCCAGTCATTATCTACTAGATTTAGTGGCGCATGCTTCGGCCTATACAATCTGGCGTATCTTGCCATAGTTGGTCAACGGACTTTTTTGAGATTTTTGGAATCTTTTCTGTTGACCAACTCAGAGAGATCGGCGGGAACCTGCCGGCGCGCGATTCCTCCACAGGTCTTCCTAAGGCTGCCGGACAAGGACTTACCGAATTGGCAAATGGAATTCTCGTTTTTTGTGCCACGGTTACGAGCAAATGATCACCTAACGCACAATTAACGAACGTCACAGAGAATCATCGCGGCGCATCCAAAACACATGCAATAGTCAAAGGAACAGATAAAAAGTGCCTTGGGACCGATCTCAACATGCGTACATTGCGAACACTTCCCGCTCTGGCCCTGATCGTGTCCTGTACAACACAAGATAATCCAATTGGAACACGCAGTGCGCAGTTCACTGACTATCCAAAGCAAATGTTCAGCTCGTTCCAAACGCAGTGCGACGGTCCCGGAGAAGACTATTTGCGGATGGGAAAAGGCAGTTTTGAATGCCGTGAACAATTGCCGCCCGAGGCAACTGCATATCTGATTCTGTCCTTCGACGGTCACCCTCGGGATTTGCCAAGAATCGTTACACGATTAAGTTCGACCAAAAACCAGCTGGGATATCGCGTCGATGCGGATCTATTCTTTCTGGTTCCACAGAAAGATGGAACTACTCTTAGAGTTCCGGTTCAAAGCGAGACATTAGATAAGGATTTTAGCCAACTATATGTGCGGTTCGGCGGAATGCCTATTTAGGCACATATAGTTGGAAAGTGGTCGGGGCGGCAGGATTCGAACCTACGACCCCCTGTACCCAAAACAGGTGCGCTACCAGACTGCGCCACGCCCCGGACCGTGCGCCTTCCTAACGATGCCATTCGGATTTGAAAAGCCCTAACAAGGCCAAATTGCAGGACCTTGCGAAAAAACTTCATGCCGCATCTGGGTTCCGGGGCGAATGGCATACCGCGCAGCAAGCCCGGCATTGATTTCCAGCACAGTGTAGACCGAATCACCACCTTCAATGGGCGTCAGGTCGCCAGGAATTGCGCCTTCGTGCACATGAGTGACGTTACCAGCGCGATCCGTAAAAATCATGTCTAACGGGATGAGCGTGTTTTTCATCCAAAAAGCAACCGGTTGCGGAGGATCGAATACAAACAACATCCCTGCCCGATTGGGCAGACTTTCTCGAAACATCAAACCTTGTGAACGCTCTTGAGGGGTTTTGGCCAATTCGACATCGAATCGCACTTGGGCCTGAGAATTCCGCAGTTCAACCTGGTCAGCGCGACATTCCGCTACGGCCATCGAACCGATAATCGAAAGAAGCATCGCGAAAGCCGGGAGGAATTTCTTCATTCCGGTGATCAGCCGTTCAGGGCTGCCTCCCAAGCCAAAACCTGAGCGGCCATACGCCCACGCTTGCCATCAATGACTCGCATTGCAAGAGCTTCACCCGGTTGCAAGTCCGCCAACCCCGACCGGCGCAAAACCTCAATATGAAGAAATACATCTTCATTACTGCCAAACACATTGGCAAACCCAAATCCTTTGCCCTTATCGAACCACTTGACGCGTGCCGCTTCTAGCGGGGTTTGCGCAATCAAATCCGGATCCAACTCGGCAAAATCAGCCAGCATTAAAGTTTCAGCCCGATCCGGCGGATCCACTGAAATAACTTCAACGGCCTGAACACCGCGGTCCGTACGGTGGGTCATGATTTCGATGCCTGCGCCATCCGCAACCGAGCTTTGCCCAAAATTACGCAGAACATTCACATGCAGCAGAATGTCGGGCCCACCTTCATTGGACACAACAAATCCGTAACCCTTGGCAGGGTCGAACCATTTGACGTGTCCACGAACGCGGTACATGCTGCTCATATCTTCTGGCACTGTGTTCCCATCACGAAATTTAGCAAATCGTCAGGGGTCTGTTGTTGATGCAAATGAATTGCAATTTCAAGTCGAAAAAAATCTATGATTTCGGGCTTTTGCATTTCGCTGCGCATGACTGTCATGGATTCAACCTCTGCACTTGCCACTCGGAACCGGGGGCAGTTCTGCGCCACTGAAAACGGTCGTGCAACCTGAAAGCGCCATCTGCCCAGAACTCTATCTCCACTGGAATCAGCCTGTACCCGCCCCAAAAGCTCGGGCGTGGCGGGTTGGGTCCGAATTTGGTAGTAACTTTGGCCACTTCCGCCATCAATGCGGCCCTGCTCGTCAGCGGCTCAGACTGTCGTGATGCCCACGCACCCAGACGGCTTTTGAGAGAACGTGAGGCGTAATATTCGTCTGCTTGTGGTCCGTCTTCGCGCGTGATTGTGCCACGTACCCGAATTTGACGCCGTAGTGATTTCCAATGCATCACGAATGCCGCCTTTCCAGACTCATCAAGCTCGCCTGCCTTAGTGCTATGGTAATTTGTATAGAAAACAAAGGCATCTTCCTCGATTTCTTTCAACAAAACCATTCGAACATTTGGTAAGCTACTTGAATCTACGGTTGCCAACGCAATCGCATTTGGGTCATTAGGTTCGGTCTTTTCAGCTTCCTCCAGCCACCGTCCCGCAATGCTAAACGGATCGGTGCCAGCGAAAATGCCACTTTGCTCGTTCATTTCCATCCCCTGGAAATAATTGTTCCCGACACTAAGGCGAGAACCCGCTACGAGCAAGAGTGCATGGCCTTGATGCAAGGCAATCAATGGCATAAACCAATCCAACACAACGCGAAGACAGGCGGAGAACCGAACATGTCAAATCAGTTGATGGCCGGAAAACGCGGCCTCATCATGGGACTGGCCAATGACAAATCAATCGCATGGGGAATAGCTCGGGCTCTGTCCGAAGCTGGAGCCGAGCTTGCCTTCTCGTATCAAGGTGATGCTTTAAAAAAACGGGTTGATCCATTGGCGGCACAGCTCGGAAGCGAAATCGTCCTACCCTGCGACGTCAGCGATGAAAGCTCGATCAACGACCTTTTCAATGCGCTTGAAAAAACCTGGGGCAAGTTGGACTTTGTTGTTCACGCGATTGGTTTTTCGGACAAGAACGAACTTCGCGGTCGCTACGTCGACACCAGCCGCGCAAATTTTAACCTGACAATGGATGTATCGGTCTATTCGTTCACAGCTGTAATGCAGCGAGCCGAAAAACTGATGGGTGAAGGCGGCAGCGCAATTACCTTGACCTATTACGGAGCTGAGCAGGTGATGCCGCATTACAACGTAATGGGTATCGCCAAGGCGGCTTTGGAGGCATCGGTCAAATACTTGGCCGAGGATTTGGGCAAGGACGGCATCCGCGTGAACTCGATTTCCGCCGGCCCAATCAAGACTCTGGCCGCCAGCGGAATCGGTGATTTCCGCTACATTATGAAGTGGAATGAGTACAATTCGCCCCTTCGCCGGAATGTAACAATCGATGATGTTGGAAAGTCTGCGTTGTATCTGCTGTCAGACCTCAGCAGCGGCGTAACTGGCGAGAACCTGCACGTGGATTCGGGGTATCATATAGTCGGCATGAAAGCCGTTGATGCTCCGGATGTTGAAAAGGGATAAAAATTAATGAGCGCAAAGGACCGCCTACCCCACGAAAAAGGCTTTCACATAAGCTGGGACCAACTGCATCGTGATTCTCGTGCGCTTGCTTGGCGGCTGGACGGACAGGGTCCAGATAACGGGGCATGGCGGGCCGTGGTCGCCATTACTCGCGGTGGAATGGCGCCAGCCATGATCGTCAGCCGCGAACTGGATATTCGCACAGTCGACACTATCAGCGTCAAATCTTATCATCACCAAACTCGTGGAGAGGCCGAAATTCTTAAGGCGCCTGATGCCAATTTGATGGGTGACGGCACCGGCGTTCTGATTATCGACGATCTGGTCGACAGCGGAAAAACTCTGGAATTGGTGCGTGAGATGTATCCAAACGCGCATTTTGCCACGGTTTACGCCAAACCCAAGGGTCGCCCAATGGTTGATACTTTCATTACCGAAGTCAGCCAGGATACATGGATCTTTTTGCCTTGGGATATGGCCCTGCAATATGTCGAACCCTATCGCGGAACGGATTAAGATTCGGTCAACGACGAAATCTTCGGACGAGTTTCTGGACATGGGAAGCAAATGAAACTCACGCGCACAGCGGCAACATTTGCGCCGCCTGTGATGGAAGCATCACGATGGTTGCAGGGTGTATCATTCACGGTTGATCGGCCGTTGATCAATGTCAGTCAGGCTGCACCAGTTGACCCGCCTCCGCTTGCTCTGCGTCAGGCAATGGCCGAATTCGCGTTGCGTGATAACAGCGCTCATCTTTACGGACCGGTTTTAGGTAATGACGACTTGCGTGCTGAGCTGGCCTCTCAGATCAGCGTCCACTATGCCTCGGATATCTCAAAAAATCAGGTCGCAATCACTTCGGGATGCAATCAGGCCTTTTCCGCTGTGATTTCGGCAATTTCGAACCAAGGGGATGAGGTTATCCTTCCAACGCCTTGGTATTTCAACCACAAAATGTGGCTTGATATGGCTGGCGTCGGGACTGTCACTCTGGCTACAGGCGACAGTCTTTTGCCGAATCCGGACAAGGCAAGGGAACTAATTACTGAAAAAACCCGAGCCATTGTTTTGGTTACCCCGAATAATCCCGGTGGCGTGGAATACCCAGCTGATCTGGTGATGGATTTCTTTGAACTGGCGCGGTCGGCTGGTATTCACTTGCTTGTTGATGAAACGTATCGCGATTTCGACAGTCGCTCCGTCCCGCCTCATGATTTGTTCCAGCAACCAAGCTGGGACAATACTCTGGTACATTTGTATTCGTTTTCAAAGGCCTATAGGTTAACTGGTCATCGTGTCGGAGCGGTTGCCTCGGCCCCTGCTCTGTTGTCTGAGATAGAGAAGTTTTTGGACACGATCGCCATCTGTCCAAGTCAAATCGGTCAGTTCGCTGCACTTTGGGGGATGCAAAACCTGCCCCGATGGGTCTCTGAAGAGAGAAACGAAATACTGGACCGACGAGCTTTGATCTTGCAACAGATGCCCCGTTTGTCTGCGAAAGGATGGCGCCTTTTAGGTTTGGGCGCCTATTTTGCATATCTCGAACACCCTTTCGATCTGAGTTCCGACATTCTGGCCAAACGACTTGTTGTCGAGGCTGCTGTTCTGCTGCTGCCCGGTACAATGTTCATGCCCGTCGACGATCCAGACGGGAAAAGACAGTTGCGGATCGCTTTTGCCAATCTCGACAAGGAAGGCATATCCAGACTTTTTGATCGTTTAGAGGCGTTATCCTTCTAAGCTTGCTCCTCGGCGGCGTGCGTCGTATTCAGGGCCGCAACCGACCCGAGCAAGTACTGCCAACACAAAACACGAGGGCACCATGGCCGCAGGCATGAAAAATCTGTCAAAAACTTTTGTTTGGATCCTCATGGGCCTTTTGATGTTGGGACTTGCAGGCTTTGGGGCGACCAGCTTGACCGGCACCGTTCGAACTGTGGCTCAAGTCGGGGACGAAAGTGTTTCAGTCGACGAATATGTCCGCGAATTGCAGCGTGAAATCCGCGCGGTAGAAGCGCAAACCGGTCAACCGCTGCAGATTTCACAGGCCCACCAACTTGGACTGGATCAGCAGGCTTTGTCCCGTCTTGTTGCGCTCGCTGCTTTGGACAATGAGGTTGCGCAACTGGGCATTTCAATTGGTGACGAAAATCTGCAACAAGAAATCGTTCAAATTCAAGCGTTTCAAGGTGTCGACGGGACCTTCGACCGAGAAGCTTATCGATTTCAACTGGAGCAAGTAGGGTTGACCGACACTGAATTCGAGAATGACCTACGTAAAGAGTCCGCGCGTACCATTGTTCAGGGTGCTGTGATGGGCGGGGTGGATATGCCGCGTACTATGACCGAGGCATTGTCGAACTATGTACTTGCTCGCCGAAGCTTTACAGTCGCAACTCTTTCGTCCGACACTTTAGAAACGCCTGTGCCAGAACCAACGGATGCACAGATAAAATCATATTATGATGAAAACACTGACCGCTTTACCCTGCCCCACACAAAGAAGTTGACCTACGCAATCCTGTCGCCGGAAATGCTGTTGGACTCAGTAGAAGTTGACGCGGACTCGGTAAAACGCCTGTACGATCAAAGATCCGACCAATTCAAACAACCTGAACGCCGGTTGGTCGAACGTCTGATTTTTTCGGACGAAACTTCTGCAACAGAAGCTCTAGCGCAGCTTGAGGTCGGTGGGGCAAGCTTTGAACAACTGGTCCGCGACCGGGAACTGGAACTGAGCGATGTCGACTTGGGAGATGTGACCCGTGATGATTTGGGTGAGGCGGCCGAAGGCGTCTTTGCTGCAGAAATCGATGATGTAGTTGGCCCATTGCCGTCTGAACTGGGACCAGCGTTATTCCGTATCAACGGATCATTGGCAGAAAACATCGTCACATTTGCAGAGGCCGAAGCTGAGTTGCGCGAGGAACTTGCCGCTGACAGAGCTCGTCGCCAAATCGAAGCTCAAGCCGAAGATTTTAACGACCTACTGGCAGGCGGCGCGACCCTGGAAGAGCTGACCAACGAAACCGAAATGGAACTCGGCGAAATCGACTGGACTCAGCAAAGCGATCAGGGAATAGCTGCGTATGACGGGTTCCGTTCTGTTGCAGAAGCCGTGCAAGAGGGGGATTTTCCCGAAGTAGCGTTTTTGGAAGACGGCTCGATTTTTGCCCTGCGCTTGAACGAAGTTCTTCCACCCCGACCTGAACCACTGGACAGCGCCCGCTCGCGAGTAGCCGGAGCTTGGGTGCAGGATGAGATCGCCAAAGAGCTGCAATCCCAGGCGGGTTCAGTTATTACAGCGCTCGCAACAGATGGTGATTTTACGAACACCGGCTTGCCGTTCCGGGTTGAGAACGCCCTGACACGTACCGCCTTTTTGGATGATGTTCCTGCTGATTTCATGACGCAAGTATTTGAAATGGAGCCTGGAGAACTGCGTGTCATTCCAGGCGCTGGGACTGCTTTGATTGTACGTCTTGATGACGTTTTGCCCCCCGCGGAGACGGATGAGCAGCGGCAGATGCAAGATGCTCTATCAGCGCAAATGAACCAGGCCTTGGCGCAAAATATCTTTGACATCTATGTGCGCGATGCTCAGACACGTGCGCGCCCAGTCGTGGACCAGCAAGCGCTGAACGCCGTTCAGGCAAGCTATTAACCGGGGCTGACTATGGATCTGACACCCGACTTCGACAGTTTCGCGCGCGCCTATGAAGCGGGCGAAAATCAAGTGGTATACACACGTCTTGCTGCTGACCTAGACACTCCTGTGTCGTTGATGCTCAAACTGGCGGGCGCGCAAAAGGACGCGTTCATGCTGGAATCTGTGACTGGCGGAGAGGTGCGCGGACGATATTCGATCATCGGTATGAAACCTGACTTGATCTGGCGATGCCAGGGGGAAACCGCCTCCATTAACCGATCCGCACGCTTCGACGCCGAGGCGTTTTCGGAGCAGGCCGGGAATCCCATGGATAATCTGCGCGATCTGCTGGCCGAATCTCGCATTACCTTACCGTCTGACCTTCCTCAGGCGGCGGCAGGCCTGTTCGGTTATCTGGGGTACGATATGGTCCGGTTAGTTGAATATCTGCCGGACGTTAATCCTGATCCGCTAGGGCTGCCCGATGCCATCATGCTGCGACCGTCAGTGGTAGCGGTTCTTGATGGCGTAAAAGGTGAAGTTACGGTTGTGTCGCCCGCTTGGGTGAGTGACGGACAATCTGCCAAGGCGGCTTTCGCACAGGCGGCCGAGCGGGTAATGGACGCGGTCCGCGATTTGGAACGCGCAATGCCCTCTGAAACCCGAGATTTGGGTGAAGCCCGCGAGATCGCGCCCCCAATTTCGAACTTTACCAAATCAGGGTACATGGAAGCGGTTGAAAAGGCTAAAGAATACATTCGGGCTGGAGACATTTTTCAGGTCGTACCAGCGCAACGCTGGACGCAAGAGTTCCCGCAACCCCCATTTGCCTTATATCGCTCGCTTAGGCGAACAAATCCTTCGCCCTTTATGTTCTATTTTAACTTTGGCGGCTTTCAGGTGATCGGCGCCAGCCCAGAGATTCTGGTGCGTGTATTTGGCAACGAAGTGACAATTCGACCGATCGCAGGCACTCGCCCCCGCGGTGCAACCCCGGAAGAAGATAAAGCCAATGAAATTGACCTGTTGGCTGACAAAAAGGAACTTGCAGAACATCTTATGCTTTTGGATCTTGGTCGAAACGACACGGGCCGTGTAGCCAAGATTGGAACTGTTCGCCCGACCGAAGAATTTATTATCGAACGCTACAGCCACGTAATGCATATTGTTTCCAATGTCGTTGGTGAACTTGCGGATGACAAAGATGCGCTGGACGCGTTCTTTGCCGGAATGCCGGCCGGCACTGTTTCGGGGGCACCCAAAGTACGTGCTATGGAAATCATTGACGAACTTGAGCCAGAGAAACGAGGCGTCTACGGCGGCGGTGTCGGCTATTTCAGTGCAGGCGGCGACATGGATATGTGCATCGCACTACGGACAGCCATAGTGAAGGATAGTAAGTTATATATTCAGGCTGGTGGGGGTGTCGTGTATGACAGCGACCCGGAAGCGGAATATATGGAGACCGTGCACAAATCAAATGCAATCCGTCATGCTGCGGCTGAAGCGGCGCGTTTCAGCGGGAACGGCAACAGATAAGATTGATTGACCTAATCTTTAATATTCGGCCGAACCCGAGTTTCGCTGAACTTCACTCATCATAACGGCAGATATCGGCGCCATGGCAACCCGATTGCCGCGATCCTCGAGTCCCCAAAGCAACAGGGCTGAAATCGTCTCGGGGCGCAATCGACCCAACATGACAACAGCACCTTGCTGACTGGCGCGAAATGCAGCCTGATCCAGAAAACGGCGTATAACCTGAGCATCCTGACTGGCACCATCAAAGTCTCTGAAAACGACGCTGGACGGCACACCGTTTCGCGCAGCTAATTTCTGAACTGTGTTCAGCCCGCTATCCTGTGTGACCAACCCGCGACCGGTATCACCGGCGATAGCAGCAACCTGATCTGCCAATTTTCGGTTACCTTGAATTCCCGTTCCAACACCTTCCAATAAACCGACAGTTTCTGGCAGCGTCTCTAACCAAACCGCCAAAGACACCTCTGCGTCCTGCGCGCTAGCTGCAGTGTGCATATCGATAAGAGCCAATACTTCGAACCCAGCCTCACGGTGACGCGCCATTTTTTCCGCCGCCTTTGGGTCGGATGGATTAACTGCCAAGCTAAGCGGATATGGGAAATCCTTAAGTGCTTCGGCCCCAAATGCGCCTTCGTCATCGATCAAGATAATCGACATCAAAGGTTTGGCCTCTGGGTTTTCAAAGGCCACCGCATATTCTTCTATTGGTTTTCCTGGTGCAAGAGTTTGAACTTCGGCCTGCTCCTCAGTCGCTTGGTCACGTTCTGTCAAAGGCACAATCCGCTTGCCCACCCGCGTGCCAGACGGTTGCTCTGGTGAAATCTGCGGCAAGGAAATGATTCGTGGTTGATTGCGAGGCAGAGTGTCCTCTTCACCCTCAACCGCGATCGGGTTTTCATCGACCGCTATATCCTCCTCGACTTTAGGTGTTTGCGCTTCGGGCTGAGGAGTGTCTTCAGGTTGCACGGCGGCAACCTGTTCACCGCTGGCTTCTGGCTCTTTAGACAAAGGCGCCTGAACTGATTGTTCTTCTGGTTCTTCGATTACCGGGATTTGCGCTTCAGGCGTCAATTGAGCCGAGGAAGTTGTTAGGTCTGGCTCTGTTGCAACTTCGGGCTTTTGTTCCGGGGGCAGCAAGTTTTCTACAGCAATTTCAAGATCGGTATCTAGCTCAGGTGAAGTTGGAGTCGGAGCTGGTCTCGGCATCGATGCCGGAGTATCAGAGTCGACTGTCACAGGCTGCGCCGCAGGCGCATCAGGCGCTTGAGGACTCGAAGGGGATGACCCAGTTGTCGGTCGAGTATCAGGCTGCAACTCTATACCCGAAAGGCCGGCAAGTGTATCTGATTGCGTTTCTGGGTCATCTGGAGTTTTAGGTGCCAGCTCAACCAAATCGGCGTCTTTTCCCTGAATCTGCAAATCCGCGTTTTCTGAGGGGGTTGGTGCCTCAGAAGCTTTTGGCGCCACGATTGACACCTCGGGTTTTGTTGTAAGCGGCGTATATAGTGACGCCACAGTCGCCAAGGCTAAAACCGAGACAGCCCCGGCGAACATCCCACCGTAAAATCCCCGCATAGCTAACATGCCTCTCGCCTTGTTTATTGCCTCAATCGCTCGGGCACCGTCTGTAGCGGTGCTCACTTGCACAACCGGTCCGGAACGGATGTCCCCTTGACGCTGGCGCACAAGCCTGAGCATGTATATTCCGACATTATACCTTGGCTTGGGCCTGCATCGCCAGCCCCAATTGCCTCATTCAAAGATAAGTGCCGGAATGCTGCTGCTGATCGACAACTATGACTCGTTTACTTACAATCTTGTCCACTATTTGGGTGAATTGGGCGCCGAAATGGTCATTCGCCGCAATGATGCCTTGGATGTTCAAGAAGCAATGGCGATGAACCCGGCCGGTATCCTGCTAAGCCCGGGACCATGCGACCCCGATCAAGCCGGTATATGTCTGGCGCTGACCGAGGCGGCGGCAGAAACCAAAACACCATTGATGGGAGTGTGCTTAGGTCACCAGGCGATTGGTCAGACATTTGGCGGTAAGGTCGTACGTTGCCATGAGATCGTGCATGGCAAGATGGGCAAGATTAACCACTCCGGTAAAGGATTGTTTGCAGGCCTTCCAACTCCGTTCGAAGCAACGCGCTACCATTCGCTAGTTGTAGATCGAGGCTCACTACCGGACTGTCTGGAAATAACGGCAGAGCTCGAGGATGGAACGATCATGGGACTACAGCACAAGGATTTACCCATTCATGGTGTGCAGTTTCATCCCGAGTCCATTGCGTCCGAGCACGGTCATGCTCTGCTGAAGAATTTTTTGAATGAGATGAAAGTCCCGGCATGAGCGACGTCCTGAAACCGTTGATCGGCGCCGCAGCGGATAGGCCACTGACGCGGTCAGAAGCAGAGCAAGCCTTTCAAATACTGTTCGAAGGTGCTGCAACGCCCAGCCAAATCGGTGGACTTTTAATGGCCATGCGCACGCGTGGCGAAACCGTTGACGAATATGCGGCCGCCGCTGCCGTTATGCGAGCCAAGTGCCATGCCGTGTCAGCACCTGTCGGAGCGATGGATATTGTCGGTACGGGCGGAGATGGAAAAGGAACTCTTAATATATCGACGGCGACAGCGTTTGTTGTCGCCGGGGCTGGAGTCACCGTTGCAAAACATGGCAATCGAAACTTAAGCTCAAAATCCGGGGCTGCAGATGCTCTGAGCCAGCTGGGAATCAACGTTATGGTTGGACCAGAAACCGTTGAAAAGGCTTTGAAAGATGTGGGAATAGGTTTCATGATGGCGCCTATGCACCATCCCGCAATCGCTCATGTGATGCCGACACGGCAGGAACTTGGGACCCGGACGATTTTCAATATTCTCGGCCCCCTGACCAATCCCGCTGGTGTGAAACGCCAGTTAACAGGCGCTTTCAGCCGTGACCTGATACGACCTATGGCCGAAACCCTTGGCCTGCTCGGCACCGAACACGCTTGGTTGGTTCACGGATCAGATGGAACAGACGAATTGACCATCACCGGGGTAAGCTGGATTGCGTCGGTCGAGGATGGAACTGTCAAGGAAGCAGAAATTCATCCCGAAGACGCCGGACTGCCCGTACATCCATTTGAGGACATTCTCGGTGGAACACCCGAAGAAAACGCTGTTGCATTCCGCGCACTTCTCGATGGAAGACCATCTGCCTATCGCGACGCGGTGTTACTGAACGCGGCAGCAGCATTGGTTGTGGCCGACGCTGCATCGGAGTTACGCGAAGGCGTTGCAATGGCCGCCGAAAGCATCGACAGCGGCAAAGCGAAAGACAAGATAGCCGCGTTGGCTCGTATCACACAGGAAGCTGCATGACCGAAACAGTTCTGGACAAAATCAAGGCTTACAAGCTGGAAGAGATCGCAGCAGACAAAGCGCGAAAATCATTGGATGAGCTTGAATCCGAAGCGGAAAGCGCGTCTGAGCCTCGCGGTTTCGCCGACGCGCTTTCGGCAGCGACCCGTCGCGGTTATGGCTTGATTGCGGAGGTCAAAAAAGCCAGCCCTTCCAAAGGCTTGATCCGAGAAGACTTTAATCCACCCGCTCTGGCCCAGGCATATGAAAAAGGAGGTGCTGCCTGTTTGTCAGTTTTGACCGACACGCCCAGCTTTCAAGGTGCCAAGAACTTTCTAACCGCTGCACGCAAGGCTTGTTCTTTGCCCGCGCTTCGCAAGGATTTCATGTATGACCCCTATCAGGTGATCGAAGCTCGTGCGCTTGAGGCCGATTGTATTCTGATTATCATGGCGTCTGTCAGTGACTCTCAGGCGTCTGAGTTGGAACACACTGCGTTTGATTGGGGTATGGATGTTCTGATTGAAGTGCATGACGAGTCAGAGCTACACCGCGCAACCAACCTAAAAAGCCCTTTGATCGGAATAAACAATCGAAACCTAAAGACTTTCGAAACAAGTCTGGACACGACGCGCAGGTTGTCAAAATTGGTTCCGGCCGACCGAACAATTGTCTGTGAAAGTGGCCTGAGCACACCAGCTGATCTTGCAGAAATTGCGCGCTATGGCGCGAGGTGCTTCTTGATTGGCGAAAGTCTGATGCGTCAGGATGACGTCGCATCGGCAACACGCACTCTGCTAGCTAACCCTCTTGTTCCAGGGGTGATGTGATGGCGCTTACTCATTTCGACGCCAAGGGTCAGGCACATATGGTTGATGTGACCGAAAAGCAAATAACTGACCGAGTTGCTGTCGCAGCTGGTTACATCAGAATGGCCCCAGAAACATTTGATTTAATTTGCGAAGGCCGGGCAAAAAAGGGTGATGTTCTGGGCGTAGCTCGTCTTGCCGGGATTATGGGGGCCAAGAAAACGCCCGATCTAATCCCGTTGTGTCATCCGCTGCCAATAACTCGGGTTGCAGTTGAATTGACGCTGGATCCGTCTTTACCAGGCGTTCAGGTCGAAGCAACGGTTAAAACTACCGGCCAGACCGGTGTCGAGATGGAAGCATTAACCGCAGTCACAACCGCAGCCTTAACCGTGTACGACATGGCAAAGGCCGTTGACAAAGCCATGGAGATAGGCGGCATTCGCGTGCTTTTGAAAGACGGCGGAAAATCAGGACGTTACGAGGCGGAATGATAACAGTCAACGAGGCCCGCGCGCTGTTGTTTGAATTGGTTGACCGGCTACCGGAAGAAACGGTGCCACTGTCAGAGGCCGCCGGTAGAGTGTTGGCTCAAGACGTTCGTGCATCTCGCGATCAGCCTCCATTTGCTGCCTCATCCATGGATGGTTATGCCGTCAAATCGGTCGAAGTGGAACTGCATGCCATTTTCAAAGTCGTTGGCGAAGCCGCTGCAGGGCGACGGTATTCAGGTTCGGTTGGCGCGGGTCAAGCTGTGCGAATTTTTACTGGTGCGCCCATGCCTGACGGCGCGGATTTCGTAATCATTCAAGAAGACACAACACGGAGCGGCGACCTGATCACCATCACTGATGGTCCGGGTGCAAAAACTAATGTTCGTCCTGCCGGCGTGGATTTTAAAGCCGGAACGCCGATCAGGGCACCTCGTGAAATTCGTGCGGAGGACGTCGCACTAATGGCCGCGATGAACATTGCCTTGGTGCCAGTGACCCGCAAACCCGTTGTGGCACTAATTTCTACCGGAGACGAATTGGTCATGCCCGGAGAAACGCCTGGCCCTGATCAGATCATCGCGTCAAATACATTTGGCCTCAAGGCGTTACTGGAAAAAGTTGGGGCGCATGTTAGAGTGTTGCCAATCGCTCAAGACACAAAGTCTTCTTTGGAGACAGCGTTTTCTTTGGCTCAAGGTGCTGATCTGGTCGTCACTGTAGGCGGTGCCTCGGTCGGAGATTACGATCTGGTCGCAGATGTATCGCAGGACCTCGGGATGGAGCGATCATTTTACAAAATTCGTATGCGCCCGGGAAAACCATTGATGGCAGGCAGGATCAACGGTGCAGCCATGGTTGGCCTACCGGGAAATCCCGTCAGTGCGATGGTTTGCGGGTACTTATTTCTTGTGCCCATGATACGACGCATGCTGGGTGTTGAAGATGTTCTGGAACCATTCCGAACCGCACTGCTTACAGAGCCAGTCGGCCAAAACGGTCCGCGCGAACATTATATGCGTGCCATTGTGGACAAAACCGGCATCAAGGCGTGCGCCGATCAGGACAGTTCGTTGTTGAGTGTTTTGGCTGAAGCAAATGCTCTTTTGGTCCGCGCGCCTCATGATCCTGCCCGCTCAAAAGGGGAAGAAGTTTCCTATCTACCGATTTAGGGATTTCTCAAAAATATTGACACAAAACGTGAACATGCGTAGAACAAAAGAAAACGCATGAGCGACGAGGTGTGAGCGATGCTGACCAAGAAGCAGTTGGATTTGCTGGAATTCATCCATAAACGCGTACAGGCGGATGGTGTTCCACCCAGTTTCGACGAAATGAAAGCCGCATTGGACCTCAGGTCCAAATCCGGCATTCATCGCCTGATCACAGCGTTGGAAGAGCGCGGATTTATCCGGCGGCTTGCGCACCGGGCACGCGCGATCGAGATTGTTAAGCTGCCGGAAAGCCTGGGAGGTGAGCCCACGGTCGGGTTCAAACCGCGTGTTATTGATGGCGACAGGCCTTCTGGTATGCGTCCAGCCAATTTTGAACCAATAACTGTGGATGCAATGGAATTGCCCGTCATGGGCCGCATTGCGGCAGGTGTTCCAATCGAAGCAATCAGCCACGTATCGCACCGTGTAGCCGTCCCCGGATCAATGGTTTCCGGTAATGGGGAACACTATGCATTGGAGGTTCGTGGAGACTCTATGATCGATGCGGGCATCAACGATGGCGATGTTGTGGTGATCCGAGAAACATCAGCAGCCGACAACGGCGACATAGTTGTCGCTTTGGTGGACGATCAAGAAGCGACGTTGAAACGTTTCTTCAGACGTGGCCAAGCCATCGCGCTTGAAGCAGCCAATCCAGCTTACGAAACACGTGTGCTACCCGAGGATAAAGTCAAAGTGCAGGGCCGTCTTGTGGGGTTAATCCGTAGCTATTGACCTGAATGCCCTAAAGACCAAAAGTCTTCCCGACGATTGCATGCTGGTAGTTAGGCGCCCATTGCTTAGGGCCAAGCTTCCCGTAACCTTTAGTTTTTCGGGATCGTAAAGCCGACAGTCACCACTCAATTGCAAATCGACAGGTGATACGACAATTTGGTTGGACCGACATTCGTTGAAGTCTTTAGCTGCCCGCTTGCCTGTTAAGTGAACTATTTCCAAGCCTTCAACCTGGTGTCTTTGAACAAGCCCCGGTTCGCCAGGCCATCGTTTTGCCGCAAGTTTCTGATCGGCCCCATCTCCGTCGTTTTCCAACCATACCGACGCAACAAAACCGTTGCCCTTGCTTTTACTCAATGCGCGTCCGTTCTCTGTCATGACACCAATCAAGCCACCATTGCCCGCAACCAAAACATCTGGCGGGTCCCCTGCCCCCAGAGCGTCATCACCGCCATGGCCGGAACCAGCCCTGCCCAACAGGCGCGACCTTGCCAAAGGATGACCCACAACAGGCTTAATGAAAGTGCCGGTAGGACAAAGTCCGGAGGGCTCACTACATAGCCCTGAGCCCCGTGCAAGCCCGACACCCATTCGGACACCCCAAGAATCCACTTCAAACCGATCCCCATAACAGTCAACGCCACCCATTCCAGCCCAACCGGAGCCAAAAAGGCCGAAAGTACTGCTGCCGGCACAACAATCGCCCCCATAACTGGGACTGATAACAGGTTCGCCAACAAACCAAAGTGCGACATGGTGTTGAAATGAGCAGCTCCAATTGGAGCAGTCGCAAAGCCAGCAATGGCCGAAGACAAAATCAGGCCAATGAACTGCTTTAACCATTTCGGGCCGGACACCAGAACTTGGTTTCGCAAAGCACCAAAAACCGCTACCAAAGCTGTGGTGGCTGCGAATGACATCTGAAAACCCGGACCGAGAAGGCTTTCCGGACGCATCGCCAGCACAATCAAGGCTGCGACAGCCACAGCGCGCAAAGATATTGCCCTGCGGTCAAGCAGCAATGCCCCAAGCATGACTAATACCATAACAAACGCCCGTTCGGTGGCTATGTTGCCCCCTGACAGTAGAAAATAGATCGTTGCCGATACCATCGCGCATACAGCGGCCAGTTTCTTTACTGGCAAACGAAGCGCCGCCGACGGCACAGCAGAAAACCCAACCCGGCATGCAAGGAATACAAAGCCTGTCAGTAGCCCCATGTGCAGTCCCGATATGGCAAGAAGGTGGGCCAAGTTGGACGCTCGAAGACTCAGGAGCGTATCACTCCGCAGCCCGCTGCGGTCTCCAGTCGTGACAGCCGCGGCAAATCCACCGACCTCACCGGGGAGAAGGTTCTGCACATGGTTTGATATGGATATTCGCCAATATGTAACGGGAACACCACCATTGGCCGCGCTCGCGGGGGCGATGGTCAAAACAGGAACACGGGTGTAACCAACAGCACCAAGGCGTTGAAACCAAGCGTGGCGACGAAAGTCAAAACCGCCAGGTTCGACGGGTCCTTGTGGTGCAGATAGATGACCGGTCGTCATTATCCTTTGACCGGGTAACAAGTTAGTGGCTGGCCCATGCATAGAAATTCGAACACGCCTTGGCCTTTCGTCGACTGGCACACCTTCTATTCGAACTTGATCCAAGGTTACTCTCAAAGCGTCAGACGCCGAACGGTCGAGAGATACGACTCGACCTTCAATCGGGCCATAGTAACGCCACTTCAAAACCGGCTCTGATACCAAATGGGCTCGTCCACCGGCCAACAAAAATCCAAATGCAATCAGCGCCACTCCAATCGCGACGGGTGACCAAGCTGTAGGCAATTTCCAACTGCAAAACGCCCCGAGAAAAATCGCTGATACTAGCTGAGCATAGACGTGCACATCAGGCTCGAACCGGAGGGAAAAGTACAGCCCAATACCCGTGGCAACGCATATTGGCGACCAGACAATCAAGTGCCCGCGCTGGCGCAGCATTGCGGCCTCGACCAGTGCAAGAACACGCATGGTTGCCCCCGTCCTTCGTGCTCGTTAGACAGGCGCAAACTCTACGCTAATTGCGGTTACCAAAAGGTTAATCACCCCATGTCCGATCAGGTCGTCACCCGTTTTGCCCCCTCTCCCACCGGCTTTCTACACATCGGCGGAGCACGCACCGCGTTGTTCAACTGGTTGTATGCACGTGGCCGAGGCGGTAAATTCCTGCTGCGGATTGAAGACACCGACCGCGAACGCTCAACTCCACAAGCAACCGCGGCTATCTTACAAGGTATGGAATGGCTTGGACTCGATCACGACGGAGATGTCATAAGTCAGTTCGAAGGTGCGGATCGCCACGCCGAAGTGGCCAATCAACTGCTGGCACAAGGTAAGGCTTACAAGTGTTTCTCTACCCAGGAAGAAATCTCAGCATTTCGCGAACAGGCACGGGCTGAAGGTAAATCTACACTCTTTCGCAGCCCTTGGCGGGACGCAGACCCTTCCACCTACCCTGACGCGCCGTTTGCGATCCGCATAAAGGCACCACAAGAAGGCAGAACGGTAATTCAAGACCAGGTTCAGGGCGATGTATCCATCCGAAACGATCAGCTGGATGACATGATCCTTCTGCGCTCTGACGGGACACCGGTTTATATGCTGGCGGTCGTTGTAGACGACCATGACATGGGCGTTACTCATGTAATCCGCGGCGATGACCATTTGAACAATGCCGCAAGGCAAATGATGATTTATGAAGCGATGGGCTGGCCGGTTCCGGTCTGGGCGCACATACCACTTATTCACGGTCCAGATGGTAAGAAGCTTAGTAAAAGGCACGGCGCATTAGGTGCGCAGGAATATCAGGCGATGGGGTATCCGGCCGCCGGAATGCGCAACTATCTCACGCGGTTAGGTTGGAGCCACGGCGATGATGAGTTTTTCACTGACGAACAAGCACTTGAATGGTTCGATCTGGACGGAATCGGCAAAAGCCCTGCTCGGTTCGACCTGAAAAAGCTTGAAAATCTTTGCGGTCAGCATATTGCCGTTTCGGATGATGCTGCGTTGCGGCAAGAATTGGAGGTTTATCTTGCCGCCGCGGGGCTTACGCCTCTTACTCAGACACAATCGAGTGATCTGGAACGGGCAATGTATTGCCTTAAAGACCGCGCACGCACTTTTCCTGAACTTATTGAAAAGGCGCATTTTGTTTTGACCGGGCGACCGATTGTTCCCGATGAAAAAGCGGCAAAGGCATTAGTGAATGTATCCGATGGTATACTGGAAGAATTGACGCCGCAGTTGCAAAATGTTAGCTGGAGCCGGAACACACTGGAGGAAGCCCTCAACGCGTTCGCCGAAGCGAAGGGGGTAAAGTTCGGCAAGCTGGCGGGTCCCATGCGGGCTGCGCTAGCTGGGAGGACTGTTACACCTTCGGTTTTTGACATGATGCTCGTGCTTGGGAAGGAAGAAACCTTGGCACGGCTTTCTGACGCAGCAAATTAAACCTGATCTTCACAATCGGGTAACGCTGCCTCGTTAACACCCGGACTGCGTGACCAAGCGCAGCCGTTGCCCGCAAGTTCGGACAGCGATCCGATCCGCGCATGAATGAGGAAGGGACATTATGACCGATAGCAAAAACACCGCCACACTGACTGTCCATGGCAAAGAATACGAGCTTCCGGTCCACTCGCCCACAGCAGGACCAGATGTTGTCGACATCCGCAAACTATATGGTCAGGCGGGGGTGTTTACTTACGACCCGGGCTTTACCTCTACAGCAAGCTGTGACAGCACAATTACCTATATCGACGGAGAAAAAGGTGAGCTGTTGCATCGTGGGTACCCGATTGACCAGCTAGCTGAAAAATCACATTTCCTCGAAGTCTGCTATCTCCTTCTTTATGGGGAACTGCCAGCAGCAAAGGATCTGGAACAGTTCGAAACCACCATTACGCGCCATACAATGCTGCACGAACAGATGCAGTATTTTTACCGCGGTTTCCGCCGGGATGCGCACCCTATGGCTATTATGGTTGGTGTGGTCGGCGCCATGTCGGCTTTTTACCACGACTCGACTGATATCTCGGATCCGCGACAGCGTGAGGTCGCCTCGCATCGGTTGATCGCCAAGATGCCGACGATTGCTGCTTGGGCGTACAAATACCACACCGGGCAACCTTTCGTGTATCCGAGGAACGATCTGGACTATGCTTCAAACTTCCTGCGCATGTGCTTCAGCGTGCCGGCCGAGGAATACGAGGTTAACCCAATCCTCAGCCGCGCAATGGACCGAATATTCACGTTGCACGCAGACCACGAACAAAATGCGTCGACTTCGACTGTCCGCCTTGCATCCTCGTCCGGCGCGAACCCGTTCGCATGTATCGCTGCGGGCATCGCATGCCTGTGGGGTCCGGCCCACGGCGGCGCGAACCAAGCTTGCTTGGAAATGCTGGAAGAAATCGGCAGTGTTGACCGCATCCCCGAATACATCGCCCGCGCTAAGGATAAGAACGATCCATTCCGCCTGATGGGCTTTGGCCACCGCGTTTACAAGAACTTTGATCCGCGTGCCAAAGTTATGAAGCAATCCGCCGACGAGGTTCTTGACCTGCTGGGTGTCGAAAATAATCCAAAGCTGCAGGTCGCCAAGGAACTTGAAAAAGAAGCTCTTCAGGACCCGTATTTTGCCGAAAAGAAACTGTTCCCGAATGTGGATTTCTATTCAGGCATCATCCTAGAGGCGATGGGTTTCCCCACATCGATGTTCACGCCAATCTTTGCGCTGTCTCGCACAGTTGGCTGGGTCAGCCAGTGGAAAGAAATGATTGCGGACCCTCAGAACAAGATCGGACGCCCGCGTCAGCTGTATCTTGGCGAGACGCTGCGTGATTATGTGGATATTGAAAACCGCTGATTGGCCCAACCGATTAGGCACCAAAAAGACCTCGATTTTCTCGAGGTCTTTTTTCTTTTCAACGCCTTGTGTTACCAAATTGCAGTCTGAGACTTGAATTTTTGCGATCGGCCAAATCAGCCGCTTTGCCGAACGATGCATCCTGCACATGGTAACGGCCTTAGCCAAGTCCCGTGTTGCAATGAAATATCAAACATTGATATTTGCCGTGATGGGCGCATTGGGGTTAACCCGTATCGCGGGTGCTCAGGAAATTATTGAGAGCGCATTTAAGGAGTTTCCGCGGGAAAATACTGCTGGCTCCTTAGCTATTTTACGAATTGCCGGCATTCTGGACAACTCTGCCAACGCAATTTCACTTCAGTCCAACACGGATAACCGTGACTATGATTTTGAGTCTGCCCATATTGGGGGCGGTTTTCGTTTGAGTTTGGGCGTAACAATTTTTTTTGAGGGTTATATCTGCTGCGCAAAGCATGATCCGAAACTGTTTCTTTTCAGTTACGGGAGAAACAACGACATTACCTCTTAAATGGACGAGCGCAGCTGCGAAGACCGGCACAGGTTACAAATTTGATCTGAGCGAACGCTGGCGGTTCGTGGCAATGGCACATATCACAATCGGGCGAACGCAATCGGATGCAACTATTGTGACTTAGGTCGTCGCAGACAGGTTGGGGATAGAGGGTGATTTCCTCGAAATCGGTGGACTTTGGGCTGGCGGCGCAGGCGGATCTTTTACGATCGACTATGACCGACCACTTTCAAATGAACGCGAATTCGAGGCCAGCTTTCGCTATACCGATATTGAATAATGGCCAATCGGCGATGACGAAGATCTATTAGTGCAATCAACTGCATCTAACGCCGTGTTCTGGGCTCGTCATCGTTTTCCAACGGGCGTGCTCATGTTTGATTGCCTTGTGCGTTTGGTGGGCGATTTTTCTTATTTCTACCTGATCGGCAACCAATCCATAGTGTTGGGAACAAACTGGCTAGCGCGTGTCGGCGGCGGGATCGAAGTTGACCTGTCGGACAGATGGGTTCCGTGGGTTTCTACCACCCGCTTAATGGTGAGCTATTACGAAAGTGACACAGTGAACGGGTTCGCTGCCGGAATTGGTATAATCTTCTAAATCGGTCCCTTAAAACAGAGCCATCTGGTCACCCGGTTGCGGTGGAACCGAAAACAGATCACATCTTAGCGGTGAAGATTTAACGTTTAGCCCCAACCTTTTGCAAGTCATAGAAAATCTTTGGGAAATGACCTCGGCATACTCGCCTTCACCTTTCATGCGATGGCCCCAACGCGGATCATAGTCTTTGCCGCCATGCATTTCCCGCAGCCGAGCCATAACTTTGCAAGCGCTGCCCGGCACGTGCTCTTGCAACCATTGTTGCCATAGCTCGGAAACTTCCCGAGGAAGGCGCAACATAATCCAGCTGGCCGCATCCGCGCCCGCATCCCGCCCCGCTTCAAGCAATTTTTCCAGTTCGTGATCTGTCAGTCCTGGAATGACCGGTGATGTCATAACACGCACCGGAATACCAGCTCGCGATAGTCGCTCGATCATTTTCAACCGCCTTTGCGGAGATGGAGCGCGCGGCTCCATTTGCCGAGACAGATCTGAATCCAACGTTGTCAATGATATTCCCACGCGAACCAACCCGCTTTGCGCCATTGGCGCGATTATATCAAGGTCCCGTTCGACAAGAGTTCCTTTTGTCACAATTCCGATCGGGTGTCGAAATTCGTTTAGAACTTCCAAACACCTCCTTGTTATTTCTCGAGATTTCTCGATCGGTTGATACGGATCAGTGTTGGTGCCCAAGGCAATCGTGGATACTTTGTAGCTGCGCCGGGAAAGCTCTTTCCTCAGAATGCTGGCAGCGTTTGGTCGAGCAATCAGGCGGGTCTCAAAGTCCAACCCGGGCGAAAGGCCCAAATAAGCGTGTGAAGGCCGTGCAAAGCAATAAACACAACCGTGTTCGCAACCTCGGTAGGGATTGATTGACCGATCGAAAGGAAGATCAGGTGATCTGTTGTAAGTGATCAGGCTTCGAGCGGTTTCGTCACGAACCTCGGTCCGCAATGATGGCAAGTCTTCCTCGATGCTGAAATCTTCACGCACTGCAGTCGTAGTATAGCGCTCGAAACGCCCCGCTTGGTTCGAGGCAGCCCCACGCCCATTGGTTTTTGCGAAGGCTGTCATATGTTCTTCCTTTGTTCTTTTTGATAGACGATTCTGACATGCCACGCAAGTATCTGGTCGGAACGGGTTCGAGCAAAAAAGAACGTCGTTCCAACCGCATGTCATTCCGGAAGAAATTGAAATCTATGCACGAAAACCATGCACAAAATTCCACTGCATTGGTTCACAATTTACCGTATAGGTCGGTCTCAGATCGACCTAGGTCGCAATCGTCACAGTACAGATGCGGCGAAATGGCCAAAACAGTAAAAATTGCCACTTTGGGCCTCCGGCCCGCTCAGCTCAGGGAATTGCCCCATGTCCGATGAAGATGACATCGTTCTGTCCGAACTCAATGACGACGAGCTTGTCGAACAGATGTTCGACGATCTCTACGATGGCCTGAAGGAAGAAATCGAAGAAGGCGTTAACATTCTGCTCGAGCGTGGATGGGTGCCATACGACATCCTCACCAAGGCTCTGGTTGGCGGAATGACCATTGTAGGACACGACTTCCGTGACGGCATCCTGTTTGTGCCCGAGGTTTTGCTGGCCGCAAACGCTATGAAGGGCGGAATGGCGATCCTTAAGCCGTTACTCGCGGAAACAGGCGCGCCCCGTGTGGGGAAAATGGTTATCGGAACGGTCAAAGGCGATATCCACGACATCGGAAAGAATCTGGTGTCAATGATGATGGAAGGCGCAGGATTCGAAGTGGTCGATCTGGGTATCAACAACCCTGTTGAAAACTATCTTGAAGCCCTGGAAACGGAAAAACCAGACATCCTTGGAATGTCCGCCCTGCTGACGACGATGCCTTACATGAAGGTTGTCATAGACACTATGGTGGAACAGGGCCTGCGCGACGATTATATCGTGCTGGTCGGCGGCGCTCCGCTGAACGAAGAGTTCGGCAAGGCTATTGGAGCGGATGCTTACTGCCGCGATGCAGCCGTAGCCGTAGAAACCGCCAAAGAGTTTGTGTCGCGCAGGCATAACCAATTGGCCGGTTAACCGAGTTCGATCGCGAAGTGCGCCCGGAATTCGAGCACTACCCGACGAACGAAATACGCCGAAACCGGATGTGCCTGGTTTCGGCTTATGTAATTTGAAGCTGTAGCAATTGTCGGATTAGACCATGCAAAATCACTGCCCGCCCGATGACGTAAGCCTGACAATACAAGGCTATACCGACAACGGGCGGCCCGGCGGAATATTGCTGCTGGCATGCGGTGCCCTTGCACGGGAGATTCTTGATCTAAAAAAGCGCAACGGTTGGGACCACATGTCACTGACCTGCCTTCCCGCGATTTTACACATTCATCCAGAAAAAATCACACAGGCCGTTGAGGACGCGGTGAGCAAACACCGCGACAGCTACGACCAGATTTTTGTGGTTTACGCAGATTGCGGAACAGGTGGTCTATTGCAACAGGCCTGTGATCGTTTAGGGGTCGAGATGGTAAAAGGCCCGCATTGTTATTCCTTTTTCGAGGGAAATGACACCTTTTCCAAGCATCAGGAAGATGAAGCAACCGCCTTTTATTTAACAGATTTCCTCGCTCGCCAATTCGACGCGTTTGTATGGAAACCATTAGGATTGGACCGCCACCCAGAACTTCGCGACATGTATTTTGGGAACTATACTAAGTTAGTTTTTCAGGCCCAAACCGAAGATCCTGACCTTACCCGGCGTGCGATGGAATGTGCCGACAAAATGGGCTTGGCGTTCGAGCGTCGGATGACTGGTTACGGTGACCTGGAAACCACACTTTCTGATTGGGCAAAACGCTCTGTGCCGAAGTAGTTCGCAAGATGTTAAACGTACGCTCGCGCGACTTCACGAATTCGCTCAATCATCGCACGCAAGCCGTTTGAACGTTGCGCTGATAGGTGATCGTTAAGCCCCAACCGCGCCAATTCAGCAGCTGCATCCACCGAAGCAACATCGGAAACAGGCAATCCATTATAAAGGGAACGCAGTACTGCAATTAGTCCGCGAACTATCATTGCATCACTATCACCATCAAAGTGAAACTTCCCGTCGTTGATCACCGGGTGTAACCACACCTGACTTGCGCACCCTTTTACTTTGGTGGCAGGTACCTTAAAGGCCTCATCCAAAGGTTCCATCGCCTTGCCCTGATCAATCACGTGCCGGTACCGATCCTCCCAATCGTCCAAGAACTCGAAATCTTCAACGATCTCTTCAAAAGCTGCTGTTGCCATGATTGGGCTATCCTTGCGTGTCGCGGTAACAATCGTGACCTATGCCCCGCTTGACCCACTGTCCAGCCCCTGCCGTGCCTTTTCAAGCATTGGAATTTGCGCTAACCCGTTTCAAATCAAGTCGCGCAAAATGTTGGACCCATGCATAAAACTATTTCTGTTCTTTTGGTCTCTGCCCTTTTTCTTTCCGCCTGCAGCGGTTGGAGGAATTCGCGCGCAAACCCTTCAAACTGGTTTGGCAGCAGCACAACCTCTTCACCACCAGTGGAACCAAGCGAGGAATACGCTCTGATCCCGGACAACGCTAGCGGCGAGGAGTTTATCACCGGAAATGACCCGGATGACAGAAGCGTTATGATTGCTGTTGTTGATGAAATGCAGATCGATCAAACCCCAACAGGTGCCATCGTCTACGCGGCTGGCACTGCCTCGCGGCAGGGCGCTTACGACGCTCGTTTGACACGAATTGACAACGATGAAAACGTCAAGAACGGCATCCTGGAATTTGCGTTCAGGGTCAATTACCCCATTTCCCCGACGGCTCAAGGAACCCCACGTTCAAGAATGGTGTCTGACGCTATCACGCTCGGCAGACGCGATCTGGAAGGGGTACGCTTGATTCGAGTGGTGGGGCAGCAAAACGCGCTGGAGTCTCGCCGTCGTTGAGACGCGAGTTAAAGTGACACTACTCGAACTGACTGACCTTTTGCAGCAAGGGCAATCTTGCCCTCACAAAGCTTCAGCGCATCTTCTCCAAAGACCTCGAACCGCCAACCTGACATCGCTGGCAACGACCGTTCTCCTGCAGCTATCTGATCCAATTCGGAGCTGGATGCGATCAACTTTGCGGCTACACCCGAACTTTCCGTTTTCGACTTTAATAACACTCGCAGCAGATCGGCCAACGCCGGATTGACCTTTAGCTTGTCGCGACTGTTATCCACTTTGGGCAAGGCGTCGGCAGGACAGTTCATACCGCGCTTCACGGCAGCAAGAATACCATCTGCTATTGGTCCTTTGCGGGCTTCTCGCAAGAGAAGTCGCGATCCACCCAGATCAGCAGGAGTCCTTGGCTTAATTGACGCCATCTCAATCAAGGCATCATCTTTAAATACACGGCTTCGAGGAACGTTGTTGTCTTGCGCATAACCTTCACGGAAATGCGCAAGTTCGCGCACCACCGCCAAAAACTTACCGGAGTTTGTTCGTGTCTTTACACGACGCCATGCATCCTCAGGGCGAACGTTGTAGGTTTCCGGTTGTGTCAGTATCCGCAGCTCTTCTGCAACCCAATGACTGCGGCGGGATTTTTCTAATTCAGCTGCCAAATGTTCATAAATTTTGCGCAGATGGGTCACATCGGCCAATGCATATGTCTTTTGCGCGTCAGACAACGGGCGACGCGACCAGTCAGTAAATCTCGAAGTTTTATCGACACCTTCTCGGCAAATTTTCCGCACCAGTGTCTCATAACCGACTTGCTCGCCAAAGCCACAAACCATCGCCGCTACTTGGGTGTCGAAAAGTGGCGTCGGAAAAACTCCAGCCTCGAACCAAAAAATCTCAAGATCCTGACGAGCGGCATGGAAGACTTTGACGACCTTCTCATTCTTGAAAAGTTCGTAAAGAGGTTCCAGCGACATACCCTCCGCCAGTGGATCTACAAGAACTGCGCTGTCCTCGTCTTCCGACGGATAGGCAAGCTGTACCAGGCATAACTTGGAATAATACGTCCGCTCGCGCAGGAATTCGGTATCGAGTGTCAGATATGGGTGCTTGGAAGCGACCGCACAGAAATCGGCCAACTCTTGCGTCGTTTTCAATGTTCTCATGCGCGGTTCTGTTCTTGCTCTTGTTATTAGTGACTGCCCGTCTGTTTATCCTCGTTCCGAGCGTTGACGGCGACCATAGGCCGAACAGTAGGGCCGTGTAAATCACCCGAACGACCTCAGGGCATTTGAACAGGCGTCTTATCTCCGGCGGCAAAGCGTCTCAGGACAGCCGGATAAAGCTTGTGTTCCCAAACCAAAACTCGAGCTGCAAGCGTTTCGGGAGTATCTCCGACATTGATCGGCACCCGCGCCTGCCCCAAAACCGGACCGTCATCCAGCGCAGCAGTAACTTCGTGCACTGTGCAACCATGTTCGGCATCGCCAGCCGAAATTGCACGAGCATGTGTGTTGAGGCCCTTGTATTTCGGTAACAAAGACGGATGAATATTCAGCATTCTGCCCTGAAAGTCGGACACAAAATCACCGGTCAAAACTCGCATGAACCCCGCTAGGCACACGATATCCGGGCGAGCATCCTGCAATGGTTTCCGCAATTCGGCTTCGAAAGCACTGCGGTCACCTTTAAATGGGCGATGATCCACCGCTGATGTGGGAATCCCCCGATCTGCCGCCTTTTTTAAACCAGCTGCGGTGGGATCGTTGGATAATACCAAACAAGGCCGCGCCGGATGTTCGCCAGTCATGCTGTCTGCTAGCGCAACCATGTTTGAACCGCCACCAGACAACAAGATGGCAACACGTTTATGTTTCACGACAAGCTGCCTGAGTAGGTAACACCGGAAGCATCCGTCACTGTTCCAATGCGAACCACGGTCTCTCCCGCGTTCGACAACAATTCGGCAAGCGCGTCAGCCCGTTCATCCGCGCAAACGACGACCATGCCAATTCCGCAGTTAAATGTCTTGAGCATCTCTGATCCAGAAATACCACCTATTTTGGCCATCCACTTAAACACCGGCGGTAAATCCCAACTCTTAAGGTCGATCTCCGCACCCGTTGTGTCAGGCAGAACGCGGGGCAAGTTTTCGGTTAGCCCGCCACCTGTTATATGCGCCAAGGCATGCACTCCGCCCGCCCGGATCGCCGAAAGTGCGGGCTTCACGTACAACCGGGTTGGCGTCAACAGCGCTTCGCCCAACGTCCCGCTGCCAAAGGGCGACAGGTCGGTCCAATCCAGCCCAGACATCTCAACCAATTTACGAACAAGTGAGTATCCGTTGGAATGAACCCCATCAGAGGCCAAGCCCAATAGGGCGTCGCCCTTTTTCACACCCTCGGGCAAAGCAGCCCCCCGCTCCATCGCGCCAACGGAGAAACCGGCCAAATCAAAATCACCCTCCGGGTACATACCAGGCATCTCTGCCGTCTCACCACCGATCAAGGCACATCCCGATTGCGCACAGCCCTCGGCAATACCCTCGATGATTCGTGCCGCAGTGTCGGCGTCCAATTTTCCGGTAGCAAAATAATCCAAAAAGAACAGCGGCTCAGCGCCCTGACAGATCAGGTCATTGACACACATTGCGACCAAGTCAATTCCAACACCGTCGACCAAGCCCGTATCAATTGCGATCCGCAATTTAGTGCCAACGCCATCTGTGGCGCCGACGAGAATTGGGTCTGAATAACCTGCCGCCTTAAGGTCGAACAACGCTCCAAACCCACCCAACCCACTAATTACACCAGGGCGGTTGGTGCGTTCAGCTGCTGGCTTGATTCGATCAACCAACGCGTTTCCCGCATCAATATCCACGCCGGCGTCGGCATAGGTTATTCCGTTCTTGCCCGCTGTCATGGCCTATCCCTTTGTTTTACGTTGGGCGCGAGTTATTCGATTGTGCGACTTGTTGCAACGGTCAGGCTTGACGCGGGCCGTGATCGTGATACGCAGGGCGCTCAGGCGGGCCTGTAGCTCAATTGGTTAGAGCAGAGCGCTCATAACGCTTTGGTTGGGGGTTCGAGTCCCTCCGGGCCTACCACATTACTAAGATTCAAAAATCACCTGCCAATAATGATATCGGCGCACAAACCGCCGAGGTTTTCGCTTTTACCTAGCCTCAATGCGCCTCCGTGTGCTCTTGCGATGTCAGCGACGATTGCAAGTCCCAATCCCACACCACTGCCCAGATTTTGGTTTCGGGCAGGATCCAGCCGTGTAAACGGTTTGACGGCCTCGGTCCGCTGTTCGACTGGAATTCCGGGGCCGTCATCTTCGACGCGGATGCGCATGGATTTTGGCGTCAGTGTCAAACTGACCTCTGCACAAGTACCATAGCGGACGGCGTTCCCGATAAGGTTTTCAACTGCACGACGCATTGCCATGGGACGGAACGATACTGTCCCCTGCCCTTCAACAGATACCAATTTTACACTGTGACCCGCCCGCAAAGCGTCTTCGGTTATCTGACGCAACCAAACTGCCGGGTCCACGTTTTCGGGAGAACCCTCGGCTGTACCGCGCGAAAACTCAAGAAACGCATCCAGTAGGGATTGCATCTCATTGACATCGTTCATCAACGGAGCTGATTCATCCTCAGGCAAAAGCGACAGACCCAGCTTGAGCCGCGTAAGTGGCGTGCGTAAATCGTGACTGACACCAGACAGCATAAGAGTGCGCTGTTCCATCTGTCGTTCAATCCGAGTTCGCATGTCCACAAATGCATTGCCCGCTGCCCGTACTTCGATTGCACCACTGGGTGAATACGGCACGGTTCGTCCTCTGCCAAAGGCTTGGGCCGCCTCCGCCAGCCGGGTAATAGGGCGCAACTGATTTCGCATATACAGGAACGAAATCGAAGTCATCAAAACGGCAAAGAACACCATTGTGACGATGAGTTGGTGGGGCGCCACAGGCGACAATCGCCTGCGCTCAAACGCCAATTCCAGAATTCCAAGGTCCGTTGCAAGATACAGTCGCACCGGCTGCCCCCGGGGCAATGCAATTGCAACGAATTCAGGCAATGCACCGCGCAACTCATTCACAAGTTGCGGAGCAATGAAATCATACCAACGGCGCTTTCCGACCTCAGGCTCTTCGTTGGGACGCAAGAACCTAGCCGTCATTTGAAGGGCCTCCATATCCGGCTGTGCCGCTGCCAGCGCTTCTTGCTGAGTTTCAGCACCTTGCATGACATCTGTTACAAGGTTCACTTCTCGCACAGCATTTCGCGTCATCTGGGCGGTCACATCTTCAAGATGCTTTTGCATGAACGCGATAGAGACGACCAGAAGCACTACAACAACGGGCACAACAAGGATTAGTGCTGCCCGGGCATATAGGCTGCGCGGCATATATGGTTTGAGCCAGTGCGAAGACATGCGCTAAACCTAACGAGCCGATTGGGTAAGAGAAAGAGGTCAGAATGCAGGCTCCCGATGATTTCAACGCCCAACCTGGCGAGGTTGTCACCTTGACGCACGGCGCAAGACGAATTTTGGCACCCAATCCCTCTCCGATGACCTATCGAGGCACCAACACTTACTTAGTTGGCGAAAGAGACATCGCGGTAATAGACCCGGGCCCGCCAAGTGAAGCCCATCTGAAATCGATTCTGGGCGCACTCAAGCCCGGTCAGCACATTAGCCACATTATTGTGACGCACAGCCACATGGACCATTCACCCTTGGCCGCGCCGCTGTCTCGGCACTCCCGCGCCCCGATTCTGGCGTTCGGCGGAGCAGAGGCCGGACGTAGCGCTATCATGACCCAGCTTGCCAAACAGGGGCTTGCTGGCGGGGGTGAAGGCATTGATGCAAGCTTTCGCCCGGACAAAGAGTTGACTGACGGAGAAATTGTTAAAGGCGACGGATGGGCGCTCGAGGTAATCCACACGCCCGGCCATCTGGGCAATCATATTTCCTTGGCGTTGGATGATATGTGTTTCACCGCAGACCACGTGATGGGTTGGGCTAGTTCACTCGTCTCGCCTCCGGACGGGGATCTAACGGATTTTATGGCATCATGTCGTAAGCTGAGAGCACGAAGTTGGTCCGTTTTTCATCCAGGTCACGGAGCACCTGTCACTGATCCAGCCGCCCGATTAGACTGGTTGATCGAACATCGATTGGGTCGAGAGAAACAAATACTGGCGGCGCTCGAAGATCATACAGCGACGGCCAAAGATCTGGCCCAGCGCATCTATTTGGATACGCCTGCAGCCCTTCTGCCCGCTGCAGAACGAAACGTCTTCGCGCACTTGGTCGATTTGACGGAAAGATCCATCGTCAACCCGGAACCCGAGCTGTCAGTCAACGCTGTTTTCAACAGGTTGACGTGACCTAAAGATTTTTTTTTCGCTTGAAGCGCTTCCCCTCTGGACGACCAGAATCCGGATTGCTATACGCGCGTCAGTTCCGGCGTAGCTCAGCGGTAGAGCAGTTGACTGTTAATCAATTGGTCGTAGGTTCGATCCCTACCGCCGGAGCCAATTTTCAAGCTTGTATCAAAAAACCACGTTGTTTCTCTTACCGAAAAAAGCGCCGCTCTTTCTTTTAAAATTCTCTACGCCCTCTGGACGCGAGCAAACCGGATTGCTATACGGCGCGGACCGTTCCGGCGTAGCTCAGCGGTAGAGCAGTTGACTGTTAATCAATTGGTCGTAGGTTCGATCCCTACCGCCGGAGCCAATTAAATTCAAAGACTTAGTTAAATATAGCTCTAACGCTCAAAAAGACTGGGAGGGTTATGGGCGGGTTCAAATATCAGAAGCGGCATCCCAATACCGCTGAGTTACTTGAAAACCTTATCCACATTCAAATATTCTCGAACAATCCAATTTTTCGTCCCTCAATCACTCCCGAACAACAGAACAATGCTAACCCCGCACTAAGCTGCAACACCAAGCTTAAGTTGCTTCCCGGGATTTGGCCAACCTACCCTTTGCATCATCAGTGCCCACGCTCTGATTCGCTCTGCATTCAATCCCGCCAGTTCGCAGAACAACTCTAACCTCTCCCCACCCAGCAAAAAGTCTCTAGCCTCATAGACAGCATTCGCCTTCTCGCTAGGTGCCAATCCACTCACATACCCCAAAGCAATCTTCACTTCCGATAAAATGACAGCCTGAAACAACCTCTGCTCTGGGCTAACTGTCCTATGGGTCCACGTGGACAACCCATCTAAGCCGCGTCCCCGCATCCATGACACCTCGCTACCTCAACCAACTGCCCACTGCCCCACAGACCACGACCCAGTAGCGCCAACCCAACAGCAAGCACCATGTCATCATGACCCCTCCGGGCTTCCAGCTTAATTTGACCCACGGACCTCCCCGCCTTAGCGCCAAAGTTCTTCAGCTCATCCCTCAGCCTTTCAGCTTCATGAGGTGGCAGCTCAGCCTTAACTCTGCCCGTTGAAAGAGCCCTTCTGGTAATCCCCATCAACGCCATTTTACCAACATTAATTTCACGCCCGATAACCTTGATTTTCCCACCTCTTATGATCCGGGCGGCTGCCAATCTGGGACACTCTGGTGCCAGCAAATCGAACAACGGATCGCCAACCCCAGTCCGGTCCAGCACCACCAGATCATTCACGCTATGGGCCTGCCGCAAGGCCTCCAGCACATCATTATAATCAGTTGGCACAGGCAGCGCCTTGCATCTTCGCAGCACCCGGCCATCAAGTTCGGCAACAACCGTCGCGTCCCTTTTGGCCCCGATATCAATCCCAGCAATCCGCATGTCATGCCCCCGCTGCCACAACCAATCCGCCATAATCGCGATCGCCCCATTCGCTGGCAGCCCCAGACTTGTAAGCCTGCCAAACCATCACCGCGACCCCCAGCGCCAAGCATTCGCGCACACTCAAATCCACCAACCCAAGGCCGTCCTGCTCCTGCGTTGGAGGCTTTTGCGTCATCTCCAACATGGCGCTGCGCAACGCCTCTCTCTCCAACGGATCATCGATCGCAACCTTCACCTTTCCTCGGCTCATTCGGCTTTTCATATGGGCCAGCAAATCCAATCTTCCGATCGGTTTAACGCCCCCTTCTGTCTTACCCTCGCCCTGCCCGGTCCGGATGGAGACCATACTCGTCCAGGGCAACAATTCCTTTGCGCTGGGATCGGTCGACAAGTCCGCACAAAGGTCCAATCCCCGTGCCATGGCCCCTTCAAGGTGCGTTGCGGCATGGGCGAGCTTCGTGTCCCTGATCGTCGCGAGCCTGAGCTGCCGCCCGAGGAGGAAAAAAAGCTTCGCAAAGCCATTGAGGTTCGCCAGATCGCCATAGCACAAGAGAAGGCCGCCAATGTCGCTAAGACCGAAGCCGATCACCGGATTAAGCAAATCCTTCGTAACAACGACACGTCCTTCGTGAAGGTCGACGGTGCAACTGCGTCGCTGTCGAAAGTGAAGGGGCGTGAAACGTTAGACAAGGGTGCCTTGGCCGCCTCGGGTGTAGACCTTGGCGAATACACCAAGACCGGGGTTCCTTCAGTACGTTTGAGTGTGCGGGGCAAAGTCTAGTGACAAATGACTGACTAAAAAATCATTCCGTTGCAACAAACCACCTTGAATGATTTGCGTTACAGAAGCCTGTAACGATAAGGTGCATTATGGCTAAGTGTGAGAACTGTGGGGCAGCGCTGGTTGGTGGCCCTCGAAGAAAATACTGCGGCAGCCGATGCCGCGTTTACGCCTTAAGAAAAAGGCGTAGAGCGGCCGGTCTAACCGCGGAAGGTCGTCCTCTCGTTACAGCTCAATCTGTAACGGAAAGCGTTACAGATAAGGCTGTAACGGAACGCATAACACGTTCCTTAACTAAGCGATTTGAACGTGAAATCGACATTATTGCCGAAGGATTGGACACCTTATTGACCAGGGTAAATGGTCTCGAAAAGGGCGGTCAAAAGGTCCTGTCAAAAAGTGAATACAAATTGATACGTAAGGCCATGCACCCAGGTGGAAACGCTTCAGAGAAAACAAAGTCAGCTGCTTGGATGGCATTTCAGAAATTGAATATTGAACCGCTAACAGATGAAGAACATTCGCGGATCAAAGAGCTACGTCGAAAAACGCAAGAGTTCAAAAAAAGTAGCTCAAAATAGTCAGTCTGTGGTCAAGTTTTTCAGGTTTTTTTAATTGTATCAGTAATTTGCCGGAAATATCTAACCTTCCACCTTTGATTGATAAACAGGCATATTCGGAAATTTGTGTCCACCTTGGTTGACGTCTAGCGCGTTTTTTCTGTTTCCCGAGAGGTGTTTATCTTTTTTGTATCGTCACCGTAGTCTGCTGCCTAAAGCGGATTGAGGCGTGACCAAAGCGGCCATTACCCAACCTTTGACGGGCACCTTGCGGCTCCAAGTGACGGTACTTACCCATAGAAAACCTGGGTAGATCTAAAGCCAAGCCAAGCTTAATTAACTCTGCGCCTATATCGCGTCCATCGGGAAGGTAGCATGTTCCTACAAGCCGGTCGTACGATCTCTCGCCATCAAGTTCGGCCGTAATGATCTGTCCCTTACAAATGTTGACCATGGCCCATTTCGACTTTTGTCCCCAAGGCTGGTCCAACTCCGGCGCATCAATTCCCACCAAGCGAATTTTCGTTCCTTTTATGCAGATGGTGTCGCCGTCGATGATGTACGCGCGCCCCTTAGCTGCGTTCCAAACCAATTCACGTCTGGGCACGACAAAGACGTCGATTTCGTCAAACCGATCTCGATTGCCATAGTACAAAAGAACCGCGTCCACTTTGACGCCAGCCACCCGGTTCCAAAGCTCGATTTGAAACTCAGCTTGCTTCACATGCTCGAACTTCGGCAAAGACGATGCGTTTGGCCCTCGGGATTTGATTTCCAACCCGATCCCGTATTCTGAACCAGGCTTCAATTCCACACCATGCACTTCGATTTCATCATTTGCACGGGATACGATCAAACCGTCCGGCGTTGCGGATAATCTTGCTTCAGGGTCGATCAATGTTCTCTGATGATCTCCGGCTGCCTCAAGGTAAACACCATGCGGCAACCCCTTGATTATCTTCGGAACAAGCCAATCTTCGAAACCGTTCCCAGCTTCTGCCCAGCCCCAGTTATCGACAAAGCCTTCGTCACACGGAACTTTGTCTTTTCTGAAGCGCTGAGCCCTGGCGCATTTGGTTCAACTGGACGCACTAACCGTCTTCGATCGATCAACAATATCGCCGGATGTGTCGTGGAACACGGTTTGAGATTTGCGGACACCCTCGGCGACTACTTCGGCCAAATTAACTTTGGTCATTGGCGGTCTCTTTCATTGATTGGTGGGTCGCCTGCTCGACTTCTCTTACTTCGATTTCGAGGCGTGGGCGCTCGCCGTACCTCTGATTTGCGCGAATGCAGGCAACTTGGCGGTCATCGCGGTAAGCAACGGTGTTCATGCCGTCCAAGCTCGCCTTGATGATTTGGTCGAGATCAGGCGTACCAACCGCCCGCCATGATCCGATCCGGGCGGCTTCCTGTTTCCACTTGGGCCAGCTGTTCGGAATGGGCATGACCGCATCAATCATGATTTCGACCGGGCCCTCACAAGGTGGAAACTTGTCCATAGCCTCGTAGGTATGGCCCCGGATTTCGCTTTCGTAGTTCCGGGTCGCGGTGTCGTTAAAAGCGCGACCCGTGGCACGACTAAAGCGAGGGCGACCCTTTCCCCGAGGCGACCCGGGGATTTCAAAACGTAAGTAAAGCATGGTTATGCCTCCAGCCCGACCGCTCGCAGCCCTTGGCCTTTGAGGGACAGAATTTGGCTGACGCGTTGATCAAGCGTATCCGGGACGAACATTATCCGGACCAACACCCGGGGATGTTCTGACGAAAGCCGAGCTATGCGGCGCGTCGCTTGGTAATAGCTGGCGGGGGACCAGGGAAGCTCAACAAAGTCGGCAATCTCTCCTTCGGGCAAGTCCAACCCGGTTCCACCGGATTGCAGCTGCAACAATATCCCCGGGGCACCTTCTTTCTTGAAAGCTCCAAGTGCTTTCTTTTTGCCCGGTTGGTTCACATCGCCCCCAAAGCGGGGCCAGCCCAACTCTGCCGCCATCAACTCCCCAGCCGCAACATGATGATAGAACACCACCCGCTGCCGGGTGTCCCCAGCTTCGATCTCGGCTTTGGCAAGTTCGCAGTACGCTTGCGCTTTCAACAACCCAACCGATCGCCTTGCGACGTGCAATTCCGGAGAATTGGTTTGTTCAAGCAAATCCAGATCAGCACTGTCGATATCGATCCCAATCTTTGCAAGGCTGCTTTCCGCTTTGATAGCTGCGTCCGCAATCTTGTGATCGCCCAGCGCAAAACGCCGGGTAATGATCCTGGGCAACTGATCCTCGACCTCTTGAGCAGAAACCCTTACCTCAACTTGTGACAGCAACCGTTGGAAATCGCATAATCTTTTGTTGCCAACGATACGCCGACCCCGAGGCTTTAACGGCCGGAATTCCGCAAAAACTTCCCGAATGCCATGCACGGTCGGTTCCGCGCGAAATACACCAGTAGGCTCCAGCGTTTCGCTATGGGTCATGGCATAGAAATGCGGGGCAGCATCCGCCAACCAATTCGGGAACGGCGTTGCGCTCATCCCAATATACGCCCCGGAGCTGAAGAATAGCGCATCCGGATCGGTTAAAACGGTTCGCGTTATCCTGGCATCCGGATTGACCAGCCTTTGACATTCGTCACAGATCAATAGCGAATTCGGGTCGCTTTCCAAAAACGCCCGCAGCTCAAAGCGACGGGCGGTAGCGATTTCGTAATTGCAGACGATCACCTCAACGCCGGAGGGCAATTGATTACCCCTTCGGCCATACATGACCCCTACCCGCCTTTTTGACCAACTGCGCAATTCTCTCGCGGTTTGTTCCTTTAAGGTTGAAAGGGTCAGGTAGACGGCCCTCGAAGGCGCGTCCTCTAAAGTGAGCAATCTGCCGACGACAGCGGTTTTGCCGCTCCCTGCCGGGGCGATAAGGAAAGCGGCGGGCTTTTCCGCCAATTCCCCCATCGCGCGCGATTGGTACGGTACGAGCTCAAGATTTTCCATAAGCGCCCCCGCGCTGAGCCAACCGCCATTGCTGCCAAGCGGTTATTTCGCGCAAAGACCAAAGGCTCCTGCCTTTGTCTGCTCCCGGGGCGGGGAAAGTGTTTTCTCGGATACGTTCATAAATGGCGGACCTGCCAAGCCCAACTTTATCTTTGACTTCTGGCAGCCCCAACAACCGATCATCTTGCGGTTTTACAAAGGCGTGTTTCATCCAAGGGGTCTCCCCTTGGTGTTTCGACGCGCGGTCTACTCCTAGCCGGGACATAACCGCATGGCTTGCGACTTGATCAGTCATGGTTTCACTCCAGTAAACAAAAGCACGCATAGATAGACATGGCTGGACGAAAACATCGGTAGACAAAAACGAGGAAAATTATTTCTCTTTTTGTCTATTGACCTTCCGTTCCTCTGCCTTTTGGGCCCTGATCTCTTCGGCCTTCTGCCGAAGGCGATCCCCAAAGAATTGATAAGCCAGCTTGCGATACTCGGTCGCTCGACGCTCGCTTACGGAAATGACCCGTTTTCCTTTTTTATTGTGAAGGACGTATTCGACATCGGGCCAACCGCCCCTTTTGACGTCTTTCCCATTCTGAATGAGGATCAGGCCGATCATCGCGCGACGAAATTGCTTGTTAAGCGCCTTGACGCCTTTGTTTGGCGGGTAGATCCGATTTAACTGAGACTTAGGGATAACGTTTTGAATGATGCCCAGCACGTGCATTGCGTTAGAGTTTTGGTCTAAACCCTCCAGATATCCCGTCAGCTCGATCAAGGCCAATTCCCGCTTGGCCTTGGTCGCCATTTCGTTGTTCACCTCTCGCGACAACTCCAGGGCTTCCCGCAGGAACGGCATTGTGGAGCCGGGACCGCCGAAAGGTTGGGGTTCGAATTTGGGTTCCTCAGGAAGATTGATTTTCTCTTCCTCTGGGGTTTGATTTGTTTTCAAGTCTTCCATAATTCTTTTTCCTTTTAAATTTCTGGCAACAACGCCCGAAATCAATTTAATAGTGAACTAGACATTGTAAGCTTACAATGTATTAGACAGAAGAAAGTGGAATTGACTGTACTTAATTAGCTAACTATTAAGAAATTCATGTATCTTTTTTCAAACCCAGACCTCGCAATGGAGCTCGCTAGGGCGGCAGCAATATTGAAAGACGCATCTGATTTCACGAATTGGCGAAAATTGAATGAGGAAAAGATCGACCGGGTGTCCGAATTGGTTGTACAACTCAACACCCTGGCAGAGGAGGCTGCCGGGTTATTGGGGGTTTTTGATCAAGTGATGGCCGACCGCGCCGGGGGTCTGATCATGTGTCGCTGGTTAATGCATCAGAACGGCATTAGCGCCGCCGACTTGGCGCGAGAGATCGGCGTTTCGAGAGCGACGGTGTTTCAAGTTTTAAACGGTTATAGCAAGTCGCCAGGCAGCCCGGCAGAGCATAAGATCCTGGCATATCTACTGAGTTTACCAACGGACTGACCGAATTAGCTTTACCCTGTTCCTCGGTGTTGTCTCAGTACTTTCATTGCGTCCCGTTGGCCAATAACGATCTGACCCCAATCGTCCAGGGCGTCGGCTCGCTGCTCCAAGTACTGAAACTTCTGATAAACCGCGTTCACACCTTTCCGGGCGTGGCCGAGGGCCATATCAACAACATCTTCACTGTGCCCGCACTGGGCGAGCAACGTTACCATGGTGTGCCGGAAAGCGTGGCGCCCCCCATGCTCGACTTGGGCGTTACGGAAGTAAGCCTTATTGCGCTCGTTGTTATGGTGCATGGCTCCCCCGGTGGTCGTAGTGAACACAAGCCCCCTCGCCTTCCCGACTTGGGGCTGCATCGCCTTCAGTATTTCCAGCGCGGGGGCGGAAAGATGAACGATGTGGGCACGACCGTTCTTGGTCCGATTGGCGGGTTGGGTCCAAGTGTGTTGGGCTAGGTCAACATGTTGCCATTCCATCCGGGCGACATCTGCGTGACGCTGAGCAGTCAATAGCTGGAAGCGCAAGAAGTCCCGCCATTGGGGCGAGAACTGATCGGCAGCATTATAAAGCGCCCGGACTTCAAGGGCTGAATAGATGCGGTGGTCAACTTCCACTTTGCGCTTCTTGATCGTGTCCTCGAATGCCATCAAGAATTTATGCTCAATGTAATCCTGAGCTACCAACCAACGCAGAAAACTCTTTGCGTCTCGAATAAAAAGCCCGGATGTGGGCGATCCCACACCCATCCAAATGGACGCAGACGGACAATCAGTCAAGAGGGCAAAGCCCTTTATTATATGGAAATAGTGGTTCGTAGCGGATGGGGTGGGACGAACCCGGATTACGATCTATCAATTAACTGTTAATCAATTGGTCGTAGGTTCGATCCCTACCGCCGGAGCCATCTTTCTACTTTACCCGTTCAGGGCATCCTCAAAGTCGGCGCGCAAGTTGCGTTTTAGGACTTTGCCGGTTGCATTCAGGGGCAACGCATCCACGAAAACAACTTTGTCCGGTATTTGCCATTTGGCAATCTTGCCGTCGAAGAACTCCAATAACTCGCCCTCGCTGGGCTCTTCACCTTCTGCCTTTACGGCAACTAGAAGTGGTCTTTCATCCCATTTCGGGTGTGGTACGCCGACGACCGCCGCAGTTGCCAACTTAGGATGTGCGACGGCGATGTTTTCCAACTCCACCGAACTGATCCATTCCCCCCCTGATTTTATGATATCTTTGGACCGGTCCCGGATAGTCATGTATCCGTCAGAATCCAATGTGGCGACGTCACCGGTTGCGAACCAACCGTCGCTCAGCAATTGCTGATCCTGCATTTGGAAGTAACTATTCAACACCCAATGACCTCGGACCATCAAGTCACCTTGTGTTGCTCCGTCGTGCGGCAGATCGTTGCCGTCATCGTCAACGATTTTTAACTCGACGCCGTACGGTGGACGTCCCTGATTTTCGCGCAGCTTATGCTGCTCTTCGATAGGTAAATCAACGTGCTTTGCCATCGGATAGTTTGTGGTACCGAGCGGGCTCATTTCGCTCATACCCCAAGCGTGAACCGTATCGACGCCGTATCTCTCGCGGAATGTTTCGATCATTGATGGCGGACAAGCTGCACCACCGATAACCGTCCGTTCAAGAGTCGTCAGCTTTGAGCCGGATTTGGCCGCAAACGCCAAAAGCCCCTGCCAGATGGTCGGTACACCCATAGCTAAGGTGACACCATAGGTGTCGATTAGGTTTACCAGCGCCTCACCATGCAAATCGGGACCCGGCAGAACCATCCTCGAACCCGACATGGCGCATGCATACGGCGATCCCCATGCATTGACATGGAACATTGGGACGACCGGCATAACCGTGTCCATAGCCGAATACCCGATAACATCCCGTGTGTTTGAGGCAAAGCTGTGTAACAAGGTCGAGCGGTGTGAATATAGCACACCTTTGGGGTTGCCAGTTGTACCTGAGGTATAGCAAAGGCTCGACGCAGTGTTCTCATCGAAAGTGGGCCACTCAAAGCCCGGGTCCCCAGAACTGATCAACTCGTCGTAGAATTTCACGTCAGGCACCTGAGAAAGGACCGCTTCATCTCGTGGCCCCATCAAAACGAAATGTTGAACTTCGCTCAGTTGTTCATGTAACGCAGCTACAAGAGGTAGAAATGTTGCGTCAAAAAAAAGCACCTTATCCTGTGCGTGGTTGATAATATATGTCAGTTGTTCGGGAAACAGTCTTGGGTTGACCGTGTGGCAAACGAAACCAGCGCCCGACACACCAAAGTAAATCTCAAGATGCCGCCGGTTGTTCCACGCTAACGTCCCGACACGATCCTGTGGTTGCAGGCCAAGCGCAGTCAAGGCCGACCCTAACCGTCGGGCGTTTTCCGCAACTCGTGCCCAACTGGTCTGAGTGACATTTCCGCCCCCTTCAACCGAATAGATATCGGTGCCACCGTGATAGCGTTCGGCGTGATCAATCAGTGACGAAATCAGCAATGGCTGCGTCATCATCTGTCCCAGCATGGACGTCCTCCCATTGTTGGCGCAATTGTCCTTTCGAACGCGCCACACCTTGTGCCTGTGAAGTTCACGAATATTTCCGAGCTTCCAACAGGCGTTTCCTTGGCATTGAACCTGCCAAGGAATTAATTGTCTGACAATAAGAGAATGCGCAATCACTTGATCGCTGGCAACTTTTGCAGTTTTTGCTCAATCGCGGTGCCGCAAGGCATAAGCAACCAATTCTGCAGTTGAGCTGTCTTTGCCATCAGCACTAACCTGTCCATCCACAATCGGACCAAGCGAAGTCGCCAGATCCTTGCCCAATTCGACGCCCCATTGATCAAAAGAGTTGATGCCAAGCAAGACGCCTTCGACAAACACGCGGTGTTCATAAAGTGCAATGATCTGACCAAGAACAAATGGTGTGAGCTTTGGATAGATCAGGGTAGTGGATGGTCGGTTACCCGAAAACACGCGATGACGCGCCTGCCTTTCCAGTTCGTCGCCCTGCAAACCTTTTTCCATCATTTGGGCTCGCGCTTCATCCAATGTTCGACCGCGCATCAAGGCTTCGGATTGCGCAAGGCAATTGGCCAGCAAAAGGCGATGATGATGCGCCAGTTCCGGCTCGTGCCCTTCAGCCGCAACCATGAATTCACACGGAATTGTGTCGGTACCCTGATGAATCAGTTGATAAAACGCATGTTGCCCATTGGTGCCCGGCTCACCCCAAACGACAGGCCCCGAAGGAATAGTCAGCGTACTTCCATCCATAGCGACAGATTTACCGTTCGACTCCATCTCCAATTGCTGGAAATAGGCGGGTAAGCGCAGCAAGCGCTGGTCATACGGTAAGACTGACCGGCTTGTGTAGCCCAATACCTGTCGATGCCAGACGCCAAGCAAAGCCAACATGACCGGCAAATTTTCAATCCACTCCGCCGATTGAAAATGCAGGTCCATGGCCTGTCCGCCGCGCAAAAATGAGTCGAAAGCGTTTGAGCCCACAGCGATCATTACCGGCAAGCCTACTGGTCCCCAAACCGAGTATCGGCCACCAACCCAATCGGCAAACCCGAAGACACGCTTTGAAGGGATCCCAAAAACCTCTGTTTTGTCCAAGGCACTGGAAACTGCCGCGAATTGACGTGCCGGATCGCCACCCCCATCAACCATCCAGGCGCGCGCCGTGCGCGCATTGGTCATGGTTTCAATTGTTGTAAAAGTTTTTGAAGCGACGATAACCAGTGTTCGTGTTGGATCAAGTGCTCGCAAAGTATCCGCAATATGGGCGCCATCCACATTCGAGACGTAATGCAACTGTGGTCCGTCATGATATGGTGATAACGCGTGAGTAGCCATCACAGGACCTAAATCAGAACCCCCGATCCCAATATTAACGACGTCGGTAAAGCTGCCCCCTGCACCTTTTGCCGTGCCACCCCGGACCTCTTCCGCAAAGACGCGCATGCGTTGCAACGTTTCAAGAACACCGGGCATAACATCCTGCCCATCAACTCTGACGGGACCTCCGTCAAGGTTACGCAGTGCGGTGTGAAGCACCGCCCGACCCTCAGTTTCATTGATTTTTTCGCCCGCGAACATGGCATCACGGCGTTCAGCAAGCTCAGCCTCATCGCAAAGACGGATCAACGAAGACCGGATTTCGTCGTCAACTCCGGTTTTGGAGTAGTCAAACAGCAGTTCCCCAGTCGAAGCCGAGAATTTCTGAGCGCGATCCCCGTTGGTTTCAAACAGATCCAGAATGCGTCGGTTTGAATGTTTTGCTGCCAAAGTTTTCAAGGGTTCCAATTGCATGTTTACTACTCCGCCCAATGTACGGTCATGCCGCTGAGTACAGCTGCGATTGGTGCTTCCTCGGGCGGAAGGCCCATTGCTCGGTCCAGCGCTTCGCGCTTGGATGCGCCGAAGATGACCAGGTGTTTGGACAAAGCCCCATCCAACACCGGTGCCGTAAGGGTTATGCGCGGCTCCGGCTGCACCTCGGTTCGAGCGATCGAAAGGATGGGCGCGTGGCTGTCCAGTGCAGCTTCCAAGCCCAGCATCCCCGGAAAAAGCGAAGCGGTGTGCATATCCTCTCCCATTCCGAGCACCAAAACCGAAAGCGGAAGAACCGGTGCAATCAGAGTTTCAATCTCGGCCAGTGCATCTTCGGGGTTCCGTCCGGATACATAGAGTGGGACATACTCCGCGACCGATGCTCTGTTGGTCAGCAACCTTTCACGGATCAACCTTTCGTTTGAACGTGCATCGTCGTTTGGCACACATCTTTCGTCTGTGGGCATTACCCGTACACGTTCCCATTCCAGATCAGCGGCACACAAAACGTCAAATATCGGCCCTGGCGTGGTTCCACCGGGAACCGCCAAGGCAACTTTTTCATTGTGCAAAAGCGCAGACTCGATGTCACCGGCCAGCGCGTTGGCAACATCTATTGCCAGCATGTCGCGGTCGGGATATTCCTGAAAATTCATGGCTTTATTCCTTGCCAATGGCGACCATCACGTTTCATCAGCAACTCGGCGTCGCCGGGCCCAGTGCTGCCGCTGTCATAAGGTTTAGGGACATCACCACGTGCTTGCCATCCGGCGATTATCGGATCGGTCCAAGCCCACGCCGCCTCAACCTCGTCCCCGCGCATGAAAAGTGTTTGATTTCCCCTAATAACGTCCATGATCAACCGTTCATACGCGCCCGGAGGATCTTGATTTTCCGGCCCCAACGCTTCGGCGAAACTCATGTCCAAAGGGACATCCACCAAACGCATCCCGCCCGGACCCGGTTCCTTGATCGTCACTTTGAGCGTGATGCCTTCGTTTGGCTGCAGCCGGATCGATAATACGTTGGCGTGGCGCCCAGCGTCTTCGCCAAAAATCGAATGCGGTGCATCCTTGAACATCACATTGATTACTGAGGACCGTGCAACCAGCCTTTTGCCTGTTCGCAAATAGAACGGAGTCCCGGCCCACCGCCAGTTGCTTACATGAGTGCGCAGAGCAACATAGCTTTCAGTGGTTGAGCGTGGATTTCCAACCACATCTCGGTATCCCGGCCCCTGTGGTCCTGCCAAAAACTGCCCGCGCACAATGTGATGCGGTTCTACCAAATCCAACGCGCGGATCACCTTCAGTTTCTCATCCCGAACTGCGTCAGGATCAAACTTGGCAGGTGGCTCCATTGCGATCAGGCACAACAATTGCATCAAGTGGTTCTGGACCATGTCACGCATTGCCCCTGCGTGTTCATAGTACTCCTCCCGCCCATCGATTCCGACGGTTTCTGCTACAGTAATCTGAATGTGGTCGACATACTGGCTGTTCCATAGTGGTTCAAAAAGCATATTGCCAAACCGAACGGCCATCAGGTTCTGAACAGTCTCTTTTCCCAGGTAATGGTCAATTCGGTAAATTTGACTTTCTTTGAAATGCGTCGCCAGCGTCGCATTCAGGCTTCTGGCGCTGGCTAAGTCGTGACCAAATGGCTTTTCCACAACGATCCTTGTCGTTTCGTTGGTAAGACCGTTCTTGTGAAGTCTTTCTGCCAGTGGGCCGAAAAGTTCTGGTCCCACAGAAAAATAGAATGCCCTAATACGATCACTCTGAACCATCTTAGCGAGCTGATCCCAGCCGTCTTCGCGGTGGGCATCTAGTCGAAGGTAGTCAAGGCACTCGAAGAACCTGCTAAGCGCTGACGCATCGTCTGCAGGCACCAAACCCCGCAACTGTTCCGCCACCATATCGCGGAACGTTTCAGTATCGAGATTTCGTCGCGCAATCGCGATGATACGGGCGTCAGTTGGCCATTGCCCCGCACAAAAACGACGAAACATTGCCGGCAATATCTTGCGCTGCGCCAGGTCGCCGGTGCCACCGAATATGATCAGATCGAACGGGTCGACAGGTATGACGCGAGAAACCATGACTTTTCCTTACCTTACCCCCTTGGCCATGTCCAATGTTAGCGCAATCATATTTAATGTTCCCACTCATCAAAACTCTGTCAGAACCGGCGCAGTTGTCTTTCACCTTAGGCAGCAAACGATTAGACCTGTCGAACCGTTGCAACGAACCGGAATCTATAATGAAAGACACTGCCACTCAGACTGCCAATATTGGCAAATTTCGCAACAAATTGGTAACTGCAGATGGTCAGACTAGGGCGTCAGTTGCGTTGACCAATCCCAAAACGCTTTGGTTCAACACCGGAACGCTTTGCAACATCGAATGCGTTAGTTGTTACATTGCCAGTAGCCCAACCAATGACGCGTTGGTTTATATCTCCGCTGCCGAAGTGAATGACTACCTCAACCAGATCGAAGCCAGAAACTGGCCTGTACGTGAGATCGGATTCACTGGTGGCGAGCCATTTATGAACCCTGAGATGATAGAAATAGCTCGAGCCGCGTTAGAACGCGGGTACGAGGTGCTGATCCTCACAAACGCTATGGCACCCATGATGCGAAAAAAGATGCGCACCGGTCTTCTGGAGCTGCGTCGTGAATACGGCCCCAAGCTTACACTTCGAATTTCGGTCGATCACTACAGGCCGGATCTTCACGACGAAGAACGCGGCTGCGGCAGTTTTGCGAAAACGGTTAGCGGAATGAAATGGCTGCGCGACAACGGTTTTAATATGGCGGTTGCAGGACGGTCAGTCTGGGGCGATTCCGAAAAAGACAGTCGAATCGGATACGCTAACTTTTTCTCTGAATACGGATTTTCTATCGATGCCAATGATCCGTCGAAGACAGTTCTTTTTCCCGAGATGGACGAAACTGTAGAAGTCCCTGAAATCACCACCAAGTGCTGGAGTATTTTAGGGAAATCGCCTGAAGCGGTGATGTGTGCCAGTTCACGAATGGTAATAAAACGCAAAGGCGCAAAAAAGCCAACAGTTTCGGCCTGTACTCTGCTTCCTTATTCCCCAGAGTTCGAGATGGGAACAACCCTGGCCGAAGCCGAAGAAGATGTGCACCTGAACCACCCGCATTGCGCCAAATTCTGCGTATTGGGCGGCGCCAGCTGCTCAGGCTGATCAGTTCAATTCTGGAGATTTCCAGAATTTCGTTCCGGAGGCACCCGCTGAAACCCTCCACCCTTTCTTATTCAAAACAAAGAAAGAGCGTCCATCAGTGAACCTTACGGTTTCGGCCGTGCGCTCATCGCCATACATCGCACCCGTTTCAGCAGTCGCGTCATATCCATAAGTAATAAAATTCTCGAGGTCCGCAGGCGTTTCGAACATGATCACGAATTTTGATTCGAATCCGCCGATGCCTACGGCCGCACCTACACCGCCAGAACCCATGTTCATATACGTGTGCTGTCCAGTAACCTTTGAAACAGCTACGCCGCGCCCATAGCCAGCCGAGACCGGAAACACCGTAACCTTGCGAGAGTCGAATACGGCATACCCCGCAGCAATTTCATACAACGAGCTCGCTTCTGGGTTTTCAGCAAGCAGCTGGTTCAGTATTTGGTCGGCCATAGCGTCCAACTTGACGCGCGTTTCTTCCGGTGTCGCCTCGTTTGACAAAAGTTCAGTGGTGGAGTCGATTGTCTGGTCGACAGCGGTGGCACCTTTTTGGATTGTGTTTCCGACTGTTTCCGCCCCGCGGCCTACAGCATCGGCTGAATTTTCGGCGCCTTTTTTGATTTTGTCTAGCAGGCCTTGTCCGGATGCAGGGCTACTGATGCAGGCTGCGAAGATAAGAAACAGTACTCTGTACATGATACGATTCCTGACTGGATCATCGGTTTGATCGACACAATAACCCACATCCGTGAAAAGGTAACAGGCCTTGCAAAGCACAGGCTGAATATCATTTGTTGACCGTTCAGTTGACCCTGAATTCGCCCACTACATTTCGCCATTCGCCTGGCGCAATCATTTTGCGATGTGTAAACCGCACTGAATGCAGCGGCCCTTCGATCTCTCTCTGCCAAAAATCGATGAAATCGAATAGTTTTGGGTGATCAGGTGCCAGATCGTATTCCTGCCAAACAAACGTGTTCAAGACATGAATGTAGTCAGGCATATGGTAGAAAAATTCAGCTGTTGTCAGTCCATAGCCTTTGAGCATCAATTCGGTTTCGCTTTGCTGCATGCAGACCTCCGATTTTTTTGCCAGGTCCCTTTAGCGTAACACGTCGACCACCTAATTCTTACTTAACAATATGTTACTCTGATGTTACGGGGTTTTTTGCACACAGAACTGTTGCTTGCTTGCACCTTATGTGCCAGGTCTGATAAGGTGCATCCACAAGATATAGACCCTGCACAAAGAACGGGCAGTTTACGTGAGCGATACGCCAGAAATTCCTGAAAACATGGATGAAACACCGCCGGAACGCCCTGTTTACGACGGTCCCACGGTATCAATCGAATCCGAGATGCGTACATCATACCTGGATTACGCGATGTCCGTTATCGTGTCCCGCGCGATCCCCGATCTGCGTGACGGACTGAAGCCCGTGCACAGGCGTATTCTTTATGCGATGCACGAGACCGGGAACACGCACGATAAGGCCTATCGTAAGTCCGCGCGCCCAGTCGGCGACGTTATGGGTAAATATCACCCGCATGGCGACAGCGCGATTTATGACGCGCTAGTGCGAATGGCGCAGGATTTCTCGATGTCGCTGCCGCTGTTGGATGGTCAGGGCAACTTTGGCTCGATGGATGGCGATAACCCCGCAGCCATGCGCTATACCGAAGTGCGCATGGACAAACCGGCGGCCTCTCTACTTGCGGATATCGAGAAAGAAACAGTCGATTTTCAGGACAATTATGACGGCAAGGACAAAGAGCCGACTGTCCTTCCTGCGCGTTTCCCGAACATGTTGGTCAATGGCGCAGGTGGTATCGCCGTGGGTATGGCGACGAACATACCACCGCACAATCTTGGTGAAGTGATAGATGCCACGTTGGCTCTTATCGACAATCCGGATCTTACGTCTGAACAATTGATCGAATATGTCCCCGGGCCTGATTTTCCGACCGGGGGTGTGATGCTAGGCCGGTCCGGCGCTCGTAAGGCGTATCTGGAGGGGCGCGGTAGTGTTATCATCCGCTCAAAAACACGGGTCGAAGAACTGCGTAAAGATCGCTACGCCATCGTCGTGGATGAAATTCCCTATCAGGTGAACAAAGCCGCAATGATAGAGAAGATCGCTGAAGCTGTTCGTGAAAAGCGAATCGAGGGCGTAAGCCATGTACAGGACGAATCCGACCGCAACGGTGTACGCGTAGTTGTCGAATTGAAACGCGACGCGACCCCCGAGGTCGTGCTTAACCAGCTGTATCGCTTTTCGCCTATGCAAACATCTTTTGGTTGCAACATGTTGGCGCTGAACGGTGGGCGTCCCGAGCAGCTAACTCTACGACGGTTCCTGACTTCGTTTATTGATTTCCGCGAGGATGTAGTCGCCCGTCGTACCGCGTATGATCTGCGCAAGGCACGCGAACGAAGCCATATATTGTGTGGCCTTGCCGTTGCCGTTTCGAATGTGGACGAAGTGGTTGCTACGATCCGCTCCTCTGCTGATGCTGCCGAAGCGCGCGAAAAGCTCATGACACGCCGTTGGCCTGCTGCGGACATCGAAGGTTATCTACGTCTGATCGACGATCCTTTGTCCAAAATGAACGACGACGGCACTTATAACCTGACTGAAATTCAGGCTCGCGCCATCCTTGACTTGCGTCTTCAGCGCCTTACGCAACTGGGTGTCAAAGAGGTTACTGACGAACTGGAAGAACTGGCTGCCAAGATCAAAGAATACTTGGATATTTTGTCATCTCGCGAAAGAATTATGTCAATAATCGCAGACGAACTGCGCGACGTCCGCGACCAGTTCGCCGTCGACCGACGCACCGAAATCGTCGATTGGTCTGGCGACATGGAAGACGAGGATCTGATCGAGCGCGAAGACATGGTCGTGACAGTCACATCGGGCGGATACATCAAACGTACCCCTCTCGCAGATTTCCGCGCTCAGAAGCGAGGTGGCAAAGGTCTATCGGGAATGCAGACCAAGGAAGAAGACGTGGTCACCACCCTCTTCGTTGCTAATACCCATACACAGCTGTTGTTCTTCACCACCGATGGGATGGTCTACAAGCTCAAGACCTGGCGCCTGCCGCAATCTGGGCGCACCGGCAAAGGCAAAGCTATCGTAAATATTCTGCCAATCCCCACGGGTGTTTCTATCGCCGCCATCATGCCTGTGGATGTACCGGATAATGAATGGGATAACCTGCAAATCGTCTTTGCCACCAGCGCCGGAGACGTTCGAAGGAACGCGCTAAGTGATTTCACTAATGTAAAACGTAACGGCAAAATTGCTATGGATTTGCCTGACGGCGTCGAACTGGTTAACGCGCGTATCTGTTCCGAAGATGACGACGTGATGCTGGTCACCAATTCGGGTCGCGCGATTCGGTTCCAGACTACTGCGGTGCGTGTCTTCAAAGGGCGTAAATCCACAGGTGTGCGAGGAATAAAACTGTCTAACGGCGACCGTGTTGTGTCGATGTCGGTGATCCGCCATTTCAAAGCCTCCTCGGACGAGCGAGCCGCCTATTTGAAAATGCGACGTTTGATGGCCGGAGTGACAGACGAGGCCGAAACTGATGAGGATGAAGGCAATGCTGACAGCGTATTGCCGCAAGACCGCTATGCCGAAATGTCCGCAGCCGAAAACTTGATACTGACGATCACAGCTGGCGGCGCGGGCAAGTTAAGCTCCAGCCACGACTATCCGGTCCGTGGGCGCGGCGGAGTGGGTGTCGCAGCCATGGACAAAGCAATGCGCGGCGGCGAGCTTGTTGCGTCGTTCCCTGTTGAAATCGACGATCAAATCATGTTGGCGACGTCAAAAGGACAGTCGATCCGAGTGCCCGTCGAAGGAATTTCCTTCCGTTCGCGCTCGGCTGGCGGTGTCAAGGTATTCAACACTGGCAAAGGCGAAGAAGTCGTCAGCGTTGCGTGGATTGCTGATCAAGGCGATGAGGACGCGGAAGAATAAAGCAACAGAAGCAGAACAAATTCGATTTTGGTGCGTTGGTTTATCCTAATTGGCGCAAAGCTTTGTCGAATACCTAAGAAACACCGGATTTTTACAACCACCACGTTGACATATCGCGCGATACTCACCGAAACTCTGGCATTAAGTTAATTTATGTTTCGTTTTGGGGTGTTTGAGAGGCGATCCGACATGAAGGTCATTGCCTGTTATTCCAACAAAGGCGGTGTAGGTAAAACTGCGACAGCGGTCAACTTGGCTTATTCGTTGTCCTTGGCTGGCGTCCGGACGTTACTGTGTGATCTCGACCCTCAAGGGGCTTCGGGGTTTTATTTTCGCCTCAAGCCGTCGAAGTCACTTACAAATGCACGGTTCTTTGATGACACAAAGCGGCTGAATCAAGCCATTCGAGAAAGCGATTTTGAAAATCTTGATGTGTTACCGGCGAACCAGAGCTATCGTGGCTTTGACATCCTTTTGTCACAGATGTGCGAGCGAAAATCCCCTTTGGATAGAGCTTTGTCGGGCGTCCAATTCGACTATGAAGTCGTCGTGCTGGATTGCCCGCCGAACTTGTCGCTTTTTGCCGAACACATATTGCGCACGGCCGACGCGATCCTTGTACCGGTTATTCCATCGACCCTGTCACAGCGCACCTTCCACCAATTGGTGAAGTTCTTTAAAAAAAAAACGATCTTTCAATAAAAAAACTTCTTTGCTTTTTTTCTATGGTGCAAAAGACGAAAACACTGCACCGACACACGATTGAAGATATGAAAAGAACCTACGGAAAGCGATTCCTCAAAACGCAAATCCCCTTTGCGTCGGAGGTAGAACGAATGGGAATTTACCGAGCGCCTGTTACAGTGACAGCGCGCAACTGTAATGCAAGCAAGGCGTATTTGTCGCTGTGCGAAGAAGTCATCTTGCGCGTATTCAATTCTTAAACCCGCATGAATTCGTTAAGCACAACACGCGCTGACCATGTCATGCAACCGAAAATTTTTGGCGAATTCAAAGCCCGTAAATTTCTCCGAATTTTAGTTCGAGATAGTTCATCAATGGCTCTGGACCCGGCTCAAAGCCGCTCGCCCGGGTTATGACTTCACGTGGAGCATAAAGCCCACCGTGTCGTTGAACATGCAGGCGCAGCCAGTCAGTAGCACCCGATGTGTCACCTTGGGCAAGTTGCAGATCCAGATCGGGAACCGCGTTGCGTAACGCCTCATATAGGCACCCAGCGTAAACGTTCCCCAATGAATAAGTCGGGAAGTAGCCGAACAGGCCAACCGACCAATGCACATCCTGCAGGCACCCGTTTGAAGGTTTGTCCACTGCGTAACCAAAATCTGCCAGAAAGCGTTCGTTCCAAGCGGCTTCAAGGTCACTAACCTGCAAGTCGCCCTCCATCAGGGCCCGCTCAAGGTCAAAGCGAAGCATTATGTGAAGGTTGTATTGAACCTCGTCCGCCTCCGTTCGGATATATCCGTTGTGTACGCGGTTTACCGTTGCATAAAACGCGTCAGCGTCTTCAATTCCGAAATCTCCGAATACTTCGACCATTTGCCCGTAAAGCCATCCTGTGAAGGCCCGCGACCGCCCTAGTTGGTTCTCATATATACGGCTTTGGCTTTCGTGAACGCCCATCGAGACACCTCGGCCCAGCGGGGACAACGCAAAAGCCGGATCGATACCCTGTTCGTAAGCTGCGTGGCCAACCTCATGAATGGTCGAGTAAAAACAGTTGAAAGGGTCACTTTTACTGGTGCGGGTTGTGATACGAACGTCCGAACCGCTGCCAGAGCTGAATGGATGCACTGCCTTGTCTATTCGCCCCCTGTTCAGATCGTAACCGAACGCAATTGCCAGTTTCTGTGACAAACGCATCTGATCCAGTTCATCGAAACCGCCGCTGAGTGATTGCGGTTCAGGACGATCCAGAACTGCCGAACGCAAAGCGACAAGGCGCGGCCTCATCTGATCAAAGATGGTCGCAATCTGACTTCCAGTTGTATACGGCTCATAGTCTTCGACAAGCGCGTCGTAGATATCTCCGCCCTGCGCTAATGCCGCGCCCTCTTCACGCTTTAACGATACTACTTCCTCCAAAACTGGCAGAAATGCTCCGACGTTCTCATCCGCCCGAGCTTGCGCCCATGTGCCCTGAGCCGAGGATGTAACGCGTGCGATCGTCGTTGCCAAATCTGCGGGCACCTTTACGGCACGGTCATATGCCCGTTGGATTTCCCGCAGTTGAGCCTTACCTGCTTCGCTTTCCGCTCTGGCCTCGTGCAACCATTCTGCCACGCGCGGATCAGATCGACGCGCGTGCAAGACCGCTTCGATCGCCGCCATCTCTTCAGCCCGTTGCGGAGCGGCGCCGCGAGGCATAACCGTTTCCTGATCCCACCCCAATCGACCTGCAATTTGGTTCAAGGCAGAAGTTTCACGCTGATAGGCCATCAGGTCTTCAAAAGCTGTCATTGGGTTATGCTCCACGAAGCGAAGTTGCTATTGGATAAGCTGTTAGGAAACGGGCTCGCAATATTAGCGTCCAAACAACGACCGCAAGAAATTGATGAAAGATAGCAATCTGCCACGGCGCTGCATAGATAACGGTCATAATACCAACGACGACTTGTAGGGACAGAACTGCAAAGGCTGCGTTAAATGCAAATCGGGTCTGGAGATGTGCGCTTGCGCTGCCCTTGCGCCAAACCACAAACGCGAAAATAATAAGCAGGTATCCCAAGCATCGATGGACAAACTGAACCAACCCAGGGCTTTCGAAGAAATTTCGCCACATCGGGTCCAGAATGGTTGCATCCGGTGGCAATAATTGGCCGCCGATCAAGGGCCAGTCTGTATAGCTTCGCCCGGCATCTATACCGGCGACCAAAGCGCCGACAAGAATCTGAAGGAAAGCGAAGTGCATCAACCCTGTGGACAATGAAGACAACTTTGTTTCCTTCGATCGACGTGCTTGCATCAAGTCACGTTCATCCCTCCCAAGTTCAAAGATGTACCATGCCAGGAAGCCGAGAATGACGAACGCCAAACCCAGATGCACAGCAAGGCGATAGCTTGCGACGGCGATCATTCCTTCGCCTTGCGTCACACCAGATGCTACCATCCACCATCCGACCGCACCCTGAAAACCACCCAAAGCTCCTGGAATCAAAAGTTTACCAGTCCAACCTATTGGGACTTTCCGCGCTAAAAGGAACCCGAAAAAACCAATTGCCCAAACCAAGCCGATAACGCGACCTAGCTGTCGGTGGCCCCATTCCCACCAGTAGATGAATTTGAAATCATCCAGTTCCATCCACTGGTTTTGAATACGCCATTGGTCGATTTGTTTGTATTTTTCGAATTCCGCCTGCCAATCGGCTTCGTTCAATGGCGGGATCGCTCCGGTTATGGGGCGCCACTCGGTTATCGACAAGCCACTGTCAGTCAGGCGGGTAAGGCCGCCCACGGCAATCATCACTACGACCAATGCGAACAGGACCATCAACCAGACCCGGATGGCCTGCCTAGCTCCGCCGCGCCCCCTGTCGATCATGCCAGGTTGAACGGTCTGTTGTTTTTCGGTTTCCGAGACTTCTTCGAAGATGCTGCGCTTGCCGCTCATGCCGTCCTCATCTGTCACAATTTTTTGTGCAAGCTAGGGCCAAGGGTGCCTGAGGTCCAGCCTCAGCCCTTGTCCTTCCACCGGACCATCTGACGCATGATCCCGTGTAGCATCTGAACGTCTGCGCGGGTCATCCGCATGCGCGACCACAGGTTGCGAAGATTGACCTTCATGCCTTCGGCCTTTTCAGGCGGGTAAAAAAACCCTGCTTCCTCCAGCCGATCCTCGTAGTGTTCAACCAGTTTTTCGACCTCGATGCCTGTTGCCCAGTCGCCTTTGCCCAAATCAGTCGACTCATGAACCACATCGCCCGTCTGACGCATCCATTCATAAGCAGTCAACAATACGCATTGCCCCAAGTTCAGCGAAGCGTATTCCGGATTAACGGGTACTGAGATGATCGCGTTGGCCTTGGCAATATCTTCGTTTTCAAGACCGGCCCGTTCAGGACCAAACAATACCGCAACCTTCTCACCGTCTGCCACTTTCTCTGCCGCGATCCGCATCGCTTTTTCTGGGCTGAAAACGGGCTTGGTCAGACCACGTTGTCGTGCAGTCGTTGCAAAAACATAAGTGCGGTCGCCAAGAGCTCCGGAAAGATCATCGAACAACTGAGCTTCGTCCAGCAGTCGACCCGCCCCGCTCGACATTGCCACTGCCCTTGGGTTGGGCCAGCCGTCGCGAGGCGCAACAACCCGCATCCTGTCCAGCCCGAAATTCCACATCGCGCGCGCAGCGGCACCGATATTCTCGCCCATCTGCGGGCGTACAAGGACGAATGAAGGCTGGGATTTGTCGCTGGGCATAGCTCACCTAATTAAAACCACGCCTGCTGTAGTCGGCGCATTGCAACAGAGCAAGGCGTTTAGAGTGCAATTCACAAACACATCGCCATAAAAGTTTGCTTCGCCGCTGCAATCCGCTAAACCCCGCCAGAGACTAAAAAGCAAAGGACCCCGATGGAACCCCCCGAGCAGCCGCAGATTTACCTGATTACGCCTCCGGCGATAACGCTAAGCACTTTCCCGGACCAGTTGGCGCGCGTTTTGGACGGGGCTGAAATCGCCTGTATACGTTTGGCGCTGGCGGGCAATGACGAAGAGGCGATCGCAAGGGCGGCGGATGCTTGTCGCGAGGTTGCGCACGCCCACGATGTCGCGCTGGTGATTTCAAACCATTTACTGCTGGCGCAAAGATTAGGCTTGGATGGCGTGCATCTGGATGACGGTGCAAGATCCGTACGCGCGGCACGCAAAGAGCTGGGCCCGGACGCAATCGTCGGTAGTTTCTGCGGCGTATCCAACCATGATGGCATGACGGCAGGTGAGGCCGGGGCAGACTATGTTGCATTTGGTCCGGTTGGCGGCGAAAATTTGGGCGACGGAACGCGCGCAGAACGCGATTTGTTTCAGTGGTGGTCGGAAATGATCGAAGTTCCTGTTGTGGCTGAAGGCGGCCTTACACCGAGTCTGATGCGCGATCTGGCACCCTGCACAGATTTCTTTGGTATAGGGGATGAAATTTGGTCTAAAGATGATCCGCTGATCGAATTGAACACGCTTGTCGCAGCAATCGGCTGAACCAAGCCTGAAATTATCCATTCTGACTTGCGCCTTAACCAGGCCTGCGGCATGACAACTTCATGAGACAGAACAGAAACATTCTGTGTATCGGCTCCGTTCTCTGGGACGTAATTGGCCGTTCAGCCAGCGCCATGCGCCATGGATCGGACGTGCCGGGTCGGATCACCCGCCTACCCGGTGGCGTGGCGTTGAATATCGCAATGACGCTTGTTCGGTTTGGAATGACCCCTACGCTTCTGACGAATGTGGGCCGCGATCCCGAGGGCGATGAATTGGTCCGTGCCTGTTCCCGTCTCGGCATGGTGACGGATTACATTTACCGCTCACAAGACCTGCCAACCGATCGTTACATGGCTGTCGAAGGCGCCAACGGCCTAATTGCTGCGATTGCTGATGCGCACTCGCTTGAGGCTGCAGGGCGGAAGATTTTGCATCCTGTAATCCGTGGACCATTGGGACATGAGAACGCTCCATTCGAAGGCCAAATCGCACTGGACGGTAATCTGACACAGGACTTGCTTGAAGAAATCGCTCAAGGCGCTGCTTTTGCCCGGGCCGATCTACGCGTGGCTCCGGCCTCTCCGGGAAAGGCTGAGCGCTTGCTTCCTTTTCTGAAGCACGCCCGAGCGACGCTATATGTAAATCTCGAGGAAGCGGGATTACTGTGTCAGCGGGACTTCACCGATTCAGAAAGCGCGGCCAAAGGTCTGTTGGATCGTGGCGCTCTACGCGTTTTGGTTACCGATGGCGGCAACTCGGCAACGGTCGCATCAGCATCGGGAGTTTTAACCCAAACACCTCCGTCTGTTTTGGTGACCCGCGTTACCGGCGCGGGCGACACTTTCATGGCTGCTCATATTGCCGCCGAATCCGGCGGAGCAGATGAGGCCATGGCGCTAAGCCGAGCCTTGAAAGCCGCCGCAACTTACGTTTCCGGAGAAACACCACTGTGATCGACATTCAATATTCCTCCGAAGTTCGAGCCGCCAAAGAAGCTGGCCAACCGATTGTCGCGCTGGAAAGCACCATTATTACTCATGGCATGCCCCACCCGCAGAACATCGAGGTGGCCGCACAAGTCGAACAGGACATCCGCGATGCAGGTGCTGTGCCTGCCACGATGGCCGTTCTCAATGGCAAGTTGCACGTGGGCTTGGAGTCCGAACAGTTGCAAGAATTGGGTCGCGCTCAGGGAGTTGCCAAAATTTCGCGTGCGGATATGGCGGCCTGCATGTCCGGTGGGGGGACTGGTGCGACGACTGTTGCCGCCACGATGATTGCTGCCCGTTTCGCTGGAATCGAAGTTTTTGCCACCGGAGGTATAGGTGGTGTTCATCAAGGGGCGGAAACGACCTTTGATATTTCCGCCGATCTGCATGAACTGGCACAAACGTCGGTTACGGTTGTCGCTGCTGGGGCAAAGGCGATCCTTGATTTGGCCAAAACTCTGGAAGTTCTCGAAACTTTAGGCGTGCCGGTCATCGCGTTCGGTCAGGACGAGTTTCCCGCGTTCTGGTCCGCCAAATCTCCCCTCGCAGCTCCACTGCGTATGGACAGCACCGAGGAAATCGCCAAGGCACATGCCATGCGCCGCGCCTTGGGCATTCCGGGTGGGCAACTGGTGGCAAACCCGATTCCCGATGCTGATCAGATTCCTGCCAAGGAATTGGCCCCAATCATCGCGGCGGCACAAGCTGATGCCGACGCTCACAGGATCACGGGAAAAGGAGTTACACCCTATCTGTTGCAGCGAATCTTCGAGCAGACCGAGGGACGTTCACTGACCGCAAATATTGCTCTGGTCCGCAACAACGCGCGGCTTGCCGCCAGAATAGCGACAGCTTTGTCAGCGCACGACGCACAAGTCTGCCCTATTGTACCGATGCCCGGAACTGCTTAACTAAATTCTCAAATCACTCAGGACTACATAGCCAGAAACATAATGAACACACCATTCGACGAAGAGCCTCATCGCCGCCCCGGTTTGTTAGCCGGTCTTCGCGCGTCTTTTTTGACGGGTATCGTCGTGATCGCCCCGGTTTGGCTGACGATTTGGCTAATCTGGTCTGTTGTGGGATGGATTGACAGCGCTGTTCTGCCACTGGTCCCGCAGCGTTTCCAACCCGAGGAATATGTCGGCATTAATCTGCGCGGCGTCGGCGTCATTATTTTCCTTTTCTTCACGATAATTGTTGGATGGATCGCCAAGGGCATTTTGGGCCGGTCGCTAATACACTTTGCCGAAAGTGTGGTGGATCGCATGCCTGTCGTCCGGTCTGTTTATTCCGGGATCAAACAAATCTCGGAAACCGTATTTGCGCAGACCGAAAGATCATTCGAAAAAGCTTGCCTGATCCAATATCCACGCCGGGGAATTTGGGCCATCGGCTTTGTTTCGACTACAGCCCGCGGCGAAGTCAGTACACGCGCAGAAACCAGTGGAGAGTTGTTAAGCGTCTTCGTCCCGACCACCCCAAATCCAACGTCCGGCTTCTTGCTGTTTTTCCCAGCTGAAGACGTTATCCTGCTAGATATGTCGATTGAAGACGCGGCAAAACTCGTAATCTCGGCTGGGCTTGTCTATCCCAACGACAAGGACCCCACGCAACCGCCTGAATAATCAGCCGAACATGGCAGGAAGGTCGACAGTGCTGCGCTCGCCCAAGTCGGATTTGTGGTTGCGCAAAAAGGCGTCGGCAGCGGACTGACCCGCGTGTTTCAGGCGGTGCAACACAACTGGGTTCGGCACAATTTTGGTTGCCGCCGAAAGGTCGTTCATCAAGGCATCATCAGCGATCATGTGGATGAGAACACGGCTCATTTCCCCGGCTTTTAACTTACCGTCTTGTAGTAGGCGCTGCACGAAACTAATTGCCCGCAATTCTCTGAACAGAGAGGAGTTAAAACTGATTTCGTTGATGCGGTTTTGAATTTGCTGCGGCGTCTTTGGCACCTCGTCCCGCTCTAGCGGATTGATATTCACGATAACAACATCGTCTGGCAAGTCCCCGTTGAACAGCGGGTAAAGAGCCGGATTTCCAGTATACCCGCCATCCCAATATGCCTCAGTTCTACCGGATTTCGGATCAAAAATTTCAACTGCCTTGAACAAGTTCGGCAGACAAGCCGACGCCAATATTGCATCCGTCAAGATTTCCTGCCCAGTAAACACCCTGATCTTGCCGCTCCGGACACAGGTCGCACAAACAAACAGGCCAGGCCCATCTTTTGCACATATTTCATCGAAATTGAATCGGTCTACTACCGGCTCTAAAGGATTGCGGTAAAATGGACCGTAGGCGTACGGCGACACGAGACGGGACCACGTGTCGGCCATTGAGAATGGAACTGAATATTCCAATGCTTGCGCAATATGCGCAGGTTCCAAGCCGCGCATCCAATGGGCAATTCGCATGTCGCCAATGGCTCCCATACGCTTCCACAAACCGTCCAGATTGTCCCGTGCACCTTGGCGCCCGGCATGAACCATTCCGGATTTAAAGGCAGCACCGTTCAAGGCACCGGCAGAGGTTCCCGTGATAGCCGCAACCTCAATGTCTTCTTCATCCAGCAGCCGGTCCAAAACACCCCATGTGAAGGCTCCATGTGCTCCGCCGCCCTGCAATGCCAGATTTATTCGTTTCAACTTCGCGCCCCCGTAACAATTCCAAATTCCATTGGAAGCTCGATTGTGGATCTGCCGTCGGAACCAAAAACAGTGATCACAGGAATCAACTTTAGATCGTCACAAAGCTGTCCAGCCCCCATCAACCGAGATCGTCGTACCCGTGATCTGTGCAGCTGCGTCCGAGCATAGAAAAACCGCCGTGCCGCCAAGTTGTTCGACCGTTGCAAATTCTTTGGATGGTTGCCGCTCTAGCATGATGTTCTTAATCACGTCCTCCCGGCTCATGCTGTATTCTTTCATTGTGTCGGGGATCTGAGCCTCGACCAATGGAGTCAGGACGTAACCGGGGCAGATCGCGTTACAGGTAATCGGCTCTTGCGCCGTTTCCAAGGCAATTGTCTTGGTCATGCCGACTACGCCATGTTTTGCCGCCACATAGGCCGCCTTGTAGGGAGATGCCGTTAAACCATGCGCCGAGGCAATATTGACGACGCGCCCCCAACCCGCCTCTCGCATCATTGGTAGCGCAGCTGCCACCGTGTGAAAGGCAGAGTTCATATTGATCGCTATGATCGCGTCCCATTTATCGACTGGAAATTGGTCAATCGGCGCGACGTGTTGAATACCCGCATTGTTGATCAAGATGTCGCAGGAACCTGCTTGCTCGATCAGTGCACGGCATTCCTCGCCCTTTGACATGTCTGCCTTTATGTACCGCGCGTTGGTGCCCGTTTCTTGGGCGATGCCGGCAGCCAGTGCGTGGTCTTCATCACGATCAGTAAAAGAATTCAGGATCACGTCCGCTCCGGCTTTGGCCAGTTCCCGCGCAACACCCAGACCGATACCCGAATTCGAACCGGTGATGATTGCAGTTTTTCCTGACAGGCTCATGCCACCTCTCCCACAGAGTCGATTCACTAACACAGTGCCATGCTGCACCTGCAAAGAAAACGGGGAAACGTCGCCGCAGTTTGCCACATGCAGCACCAACCCTATTGCCAAAAAAAACGCCCGCACGAAGCGGGCGTTAAGTTATTGAGGCAGGTTTCATACAGGCAAGAAACCTATCGAGCAGTGCATCCTTTATAAGCAATTCCGTGCCGTCATCCAAGCTAAAAGTTTGATAATATGAAAAATCATGGGTACGATGAATCTCAAACAAAATAAGGCCAGAGCAGGATTGTTTCCAAAATGAGCCCCAATATTCTCTGCCGCGTCCGATCAATGATCGTGGGAATCGCACCGATTTTTTCCGCGACTTTCGCGCACGCAGATTCGGCCCATGGCATAGCTATGTATGGAGACCCTGCCCTACCACCGGATTTTGTGTCTCTACCCTATGCGAACCCCGATGCGCCTAAGGGCGGTAGGGTCGTGTTCGGCAATACTGGCGGGTATGACAGTTTGAATCCATTTGTCCAGAAAGGCACCTCTCCCTGGCAATTGCGATTTTGGACGCACGAGGGGCTGATGGGCCGATCTTGGGACGAACCCTTCACTCTTTACGGTTTGTTAGCCGAATCAGTTGATACTGCGCCCGATAGGTCTTGGGTGGAATTTACACTGCGGGAAGAAGCCCGTTTTTCGGACGGCAGCCCTGTTACAATTGACGATGTTATTTGGTCATATGAAACGCTAGGCACACAAGGCCATCTACGCTATCGCGGGTTATGGGGCAAGATCGACAGCATCGAACAAACGGGACCGCGCAGTGTTCGAATTTCTTTCAATGAACCGGACAGGGAACTGGCCCTGATCGCTGGACTGCGCCCGATTTTGAAAAAGGAACAATGGGACGGTAAAGAATTCGCTGACGCTCAGCTGCATGACGTCCCAATCGGGACTGGCCCATATGTTATTGATGACTACGAGGCCGGGCGTTACGTCAACTTGCGTCGCAATCCCGATTATTGGGGCGCCGACATTCCTTTTCGCCGCGGTACCATGAACCTTGATGACATTCGCATCGAGTTTTACGGAGATGGCACCGTGTTGTTTGAGGCGTTCAAAGCCGGAGAGCTGTCGGCTGTGCGCGAGTTCAACGCTGACAAATGGGAAACGCAGTATGGTTTCCCTGCGGCCCAACGCGGAGACATCGTAAAAACCGAAATTCCCCATGGCAAACCATCAGGCATGACTGGTTTTGTGATGAATACCCGAAAAGCTCCGTTTGACGATTGGCGAGTGCGTGAGGCATTGATGCTCGCGTTCAACTTTGAATTCATAAACGACACGATCACTGGAGGCGCACAGCCCCGTATCACCTCGTATTTCTCGGGATCTGATCTTGCCATGCTACCAGGTCCGGCCGCAGGTCGCGTAAGGGAGCTGCTTGAACCGTATGCCGACGACCTGCCGCCGGGCGCGTTGGAGGGTTACTCATTGCCTGAAGGCGATGGATCGGCAAGAAACCGGGCCAATATCAGAAAAGCGTCACAGCTGTTGGCAGAAGCAGGTTGGACAATTCAAGACGGAGTTTTGCGCAATCAAAACGGCGACCCGTTATCGATTTCAGTTCTGCTACAACAAGGTGATACGGACAATCAAACAGCTGTGGAAATCTATGCGCGCGCCTTGGAGCGGCTTGGCATCAAAGTAACGACGGAATTGGTCGACAGCGCGCAATTTGCAGGACGAACGTCTGAGCATGATTTTGAAATAACAGTATTCCGCCGTGCGCTTTCCCTATCGCCGGGTAACGAACAACGCTTGTATTGGGGGAGTGAAAACGCGAATACGCCGGGCACGCGGAATTTGATGGGCGTGACCTCATCGGCCGTTGACGGGCTGATCGACGAAATGTTGGCGTCGGAAGATCGCGAAGACTTCGTGGCCGCGACACGAGCATTGGACCGTGTTCTTACAACTGGCCGTTATGTGATACCGATCTGGAGCTTCGACGTCGGTCGGATCGCCCACGCCAAAGAACTTAAATTTCCAGATACGCTTCCAATCTATGGCGATGGACCGGAATATATGCCTCAGGTCTGGTGGTACGAGGATTGACAGCGGCCTCTTAGTTCCATAATTCGTGAAATATGGAAGTAAAATTGCAAGACAAGTTAGGCGCCCTAGCGCATCCAAAACGGCTGGAGCTGTTTCAGTTGCTGATGCGCCGCTATCCAGACTCGGTGCCGGCAGGTGAAATCGCAGCGGCGCTATCATTCAAGCCAAACACGACATCAACCTATCTCAACGCACTGAAGTCTGCAGATCTTATCCAGCAGGCCCGCGACGGCACATCGCTTCAGTACAGCGCAAACCTGCCAGCAATTCGCGGGCTGTTCGATCAACTACTAGGCAATTGCTGCCAAAACCGCCCAGATCTCTGCCTCCAAGCAACTAAAGACACCGTAATGACCAGCAAGGATCGCATACTAAACGCGCTGTTTATCTGCACCGGAAACTCTGCCCGCTCAATCATGGCTGAGGCTATTTTAAATTCGGAAGGTGACGGAAAATTCCGCTCTTATTCCGCAGGAACTGCTCCTTCAAATGCCCCAAGCCCTACGGTTTTGGACCTGTTGCAGCAAAAGGATATCGATACAAGCAGTTTGCGCTCGAAATCGGTGGAGGAATTCTCTGGTCCTGACGCGCCAAAGATGGACTTTGTTTTCACGGTCTGCGATCACGCCGCGAACGAAACGTGCCCCACATGGCCCGGCCAACCGATGAGCGCCCATTGGGGATTGGCCGATCCGGTCAAAGCACAAGGAACAGATGCGCAAAAGAAACTGGCCTTTCAGCAAACTTACGGATTATTGCGCAATCGGATCACAGCGTTTGTCAGCCTGCCATTTGAGACCCTTGATCGTATTTCTTTACAACACAAAGTGGACGATATCGGCCGGATGACCGATTGATACACTCGCAATCCTAGGAAATCTGTAATGCAAGCCCGACAGTATTTTGCTGAATTCCTTGGCACTGCCTTTCTGCTGATCGGCGTGGTCGGCTCTGGAATCATGGCCCAGACTTTGTCGGAAGGGAACGTTGCCTTGGCCCTTTTAGCCAATGCGATTGCGACGGGTTGTATCCTGTTTGTGATAATCGCCACCCTTGGCCCCGTGTCTGGCGCCCATTTCAACCCAGCCGTGACATTGGCCTTTGCCATGCGAGGTGAACACCCGTGGAAAGCGGTTGCCCCCTACATTCTAGTTCAGTTGGCAGGTGGAGTCATCGGCGTCTGGGCCAGTCACTACATGTTTGACCTACCAATCCTACAAACCTCGGAGACACTGCATCGCACTGGTTCGCATCAATGGTTTTCAGAAATTATCGCGACTCTGGGCCTTCTTTTTGTAATTTTCGGCGGAATTCGGCACAAACCGGATACGGTACCAGCGCTTGTGGGTCTCTATATTACGGGCGCCTACTGGTACACATCATCCACAAGTTTTGCTAATCCGGCCGTAACAATCGCAAGAGGCCTTACAGACACCTTTGCTGGCATATATCCCGGTCACATTCCAATGTTCATTTTAATGCAAATTTTTGCGATGTTTATCGGACACATAGTCCTGAACTGGCTATTCAATCCCGCGGATTGAGGGGTCTACACCCGCTCACCTAAAAACAGACTTATACGGCTTTTTTGATCCATGTTGAGGGGGTATTTCGTCGACCTAGCAGACGAAAAGAGCTGCGACATTTTGTCATGTCAGCAGGAGTGTCCGCGCATTCGTACGCTAGTTGAGGGGAGAGCAGTCCTGAAAACCGCCATAAGGAAGGCTCGCAAATGCTGAATTGGGCTGATCTTACGCAAGACTGGAGCGCTTTGTATTCACGCGCGAAACTCAGGTTTCCGAACCTGCGTGACAAAGACATGGCGACAATGCGCAAGGATCGCAAACAATTCGAAGCATACTTGGCTGAGCGTCACCACCTAACAGTCACCGAAGCCCGAGAAGAGCTTGAAGACTTTCTATATACCGAGGGATTGAAGCGAGAGATTACGGCTCGCTAAGCCAGCGACGTTACCCAAAGGATGGTGGCATCTTCGTCGCTGACGGAAACGACATTATGGCCCATGCTGGCATCATAATATGCGCTGTCCCCTCGTCGCATCTCAACCGATTCATAAAACTCGGTATACAGCCTGACGACCCCTGTCAGAACGTAAAGGAATTCTTCACCGTCGTGGCGCACCCAACCCTCGAATTCTTCCATTGACCTCGCCCGAACACGAGCGCGGTATGGCAGCATTTGCTTGTTGGTAAGAGTTTCGGCCAAAAGTTCATGCTCGTAAGTGGTGGTGGCATGGGCAGTTCCGTCGCCCATCTTGGTGACGGCCATTCGCCCCAATACCTGATCGCGCTGCGGCGGAGTAAAAAGCTGCGGCACTGAAATCTCTAGACCCGTAGCAAGCTTTTTCAGGGCGTCATATGTCGGCGACATCTGCCCGTTTTCGATCTTGCTAAGCGTCGAACGCGCAAGGCCCGCCTGGCTGGCCGCCTGTTCCAGCGTCCAGTTGCGGGCTTTGCGAAGCTCGCGGACTCGCGCTCCAAGATCCAGCGGCTCAATGTGCGCCGGCTCGCCACTGTCGCGCGCAATTCGAATTAGGGATTTCGGATCACTTGTCGTCATAGCCAACTCTATAGGGCCAGCGCGACGTGCTTGCAACGCGCCAGCTACCGAGTTAGCCAGACCTCATGCTTTCTGTTTTTGATCAGGGTCCTGCCAAGCCCTGCCCCGCTCCGTTCAACATGGCAGCGCATGTATTGCGAAAAGCCGAAGAACATGCCGAGAAAACGGCACTTTCTATTTTGCGAAATGACGGCTCTGAAGACTGGAGTTATCGGGAACTAAAGTCGGCGATTTTGGGAACAGGCACAGGGTTACTAAAAGCTGGGCTGCGCCCGGGCGACTTGGTGCTCTTGCGCCTAGGCAACAGCGTCGAATTTCCAATCGCTTACCTTGCGGCCATCGCGGTGGGGATCGTGCCAATCCCGACATCGTCTCAGTTAACGGAGACAGAGACCGGACAGATTATCGAAGATCTTTCTCCTACCGCTGTTCTACGCGACCCGGAAATTGCCTGCGCACCTCATACCTACCAGATTACACTAGACGAGCTCGCAAATATGCGTGACCTGTCGCCAGCAGAATTCGAAATGGGTGATCCGAACCGACTTTGCTATGTTATCTACACCTCTGGCACTTCGGGCAAGCCCCGAGCGGTTGCCCATGCGCATCGGGCGATCTGGGCACGGCAGATGATGGTTGATGGTTGGTACGGTCTTAGCGAAACGGACCGCTTGTGCCATGCAGGAGCGTTCAACTGGACATACACTTTAGGTACTGGGCTAATGGACCCGTGGACTACCGGCGCGACTGCCCTGATCCCCAAACCAGGTACTGATCTAAGGAATCTGCCTAGGCTGTTGCAGGCGCATCGCGCCACAATATTTGCTGCTGCACCCGGGGTTTTCAGGAAACTCCTGCAGAATCCTAATCTGCCTGAAATGCCCGACTTGCGTCATGGGTTATGCGCGGGCGAAAAGCTGTCCCGTCACCTTCATGAACATTGGAGCAAATCTACAGGGACGGAGCTCTACGAAGCTTATGGGATGTCCGAGTGTTCGACTTTTATCTCATCCAGCCCATCACACCCCGCCCGGGATGAAGCGCTTGGACGGCCGCAACTGGGTCGTCGCATTGCAATCGTTGGTCCGAACGGTCCCGTTCCACAAGGACAAGAGGGCACCATTGCCATTCACCGTGAAGACCCTGGTTTGATGCTGACATACCTGAATGCCCCCAACGAAGCCGAAGCAAAGATGCAAGGCGAGTGGTTTTTAACCGGTGATCAGGGTGCGATGGCCGTGGACGGACAGATCACTTATTTGGGTCGAGATGACGATATGATGAACGCTGGTGGGTACCGCGTATCGCCGGTCGAAGTGGAAGCTGTTCTGGCGCGGTATCCCGGCATTACCCAAGTTGGAGCCGCCGCGGTTGAAGTCAAGCAGGACTCGGCCATTATCGCTGCCTTCTATACTGGACCAGAAAAGCTGGACGAAAACGCGTTGCGCACTTATGTCTCCGAAAAGCTGGCGCGCTATAAACAGCCGCGCGCCTTTGTTCACCTCTCAGCCATGCCCACCGGGGGCAATGGCAAACTCCTGCGCCGCGCCCTGCCGGCCTATTTTAAGGCATCTGTTGAATGAGCCAGACCGTCAAACTTGACATCATGTCCGACCCGATCTGCCCTTGGTGCTATATCGGCAAAACGCACTTGGACAAGGCTTTGGCCGCCGTGCCTAACCACCCCTTTGTAATTGAATGGCACCCATTTCAGCTTAATCCCGACATGCCCACCGTAGGTATGGATCGCCGGGAATACCTTGAACGAAAGTTCGGCGGCAAGGATGGCGCTGTGAAGGCATATGCACCCGTTGTAGAACATGCCGAAAAAGCCGGCCTGTCTATCGATTTCGAGGGCATGAAACGTACGCCGAACACGCTGGACGCGCATCGGCTCATCCACTGGGCCGGGATCGAGGGCAAACAGGATGCTGTTGTCGATGCACTTTTCAAGGCCTACTTTGTCGAGGCCCGAGATATTGGCGATCACGAGGTACTGGCCGATGTGGCAGACAGCGTTGGTATGGATGCAGCGGTTGTGCAAAAACTGCTGAAATCAGACGCCGACCGCGAAGACATTAGTGATCGCGACAAGCACTCGCGGCAGATGGGCGTAAACTCGGTTCCCACCTACATTGTCGCGAACCAGCATGCCGTACCAGGTGCGCAACCTCCTGAGTTATGGGGGAAAGTGATTGATGAGATAATGTCTCAAATTGAGGCTTCATCTGCAGAATAACACATATCACTGTGCATTTTCCGACCTAGTTCCACCCGCCTCAGCATGATAGCGCGGACCGGAAGGAGTGTTTGATGACCAGCCGCATGTCACGGGGTGAGTTCATTGCGCTTATCGCAATGATGTTCGCCACGATTGCCTTTTCGATAGATTCGATGCTGCCTGCGCTGCCGGAAATCGGAGCGCAACTCAGCCCCACTGATTTGAATAAGGCACAACTGATCTTAACATCATTCGTTTTGGGAATGGGTATTGGCACTTTCTTTACCGGTCCAATCTCGGATGCTCTTGGTCGCAAGCCAGTGATTTACGCAGGTGCGTCGCTTTATATTGTTGCGTCGGTCATTGCATGGGCCAGTTCTTCACTGGAAGTGTTACTGGCAGCCCGAGTTTTGCAAGGGCTAGGGGCCGCCGGCCCCCGTATCGTCGCGATGGCGATCATTCGCGATCTGTATTCGGGACGCGAAATGGCGCGCATCGTTTCGATAGCAATGATGATCTTTACGTTGGTCCCTGCAATTGCACCAATGCTGGGCGCGGGTGTGATTGCGCTGTTCGGATGGCGCTCTATATTCGTCTCATTTATCTTATTTGCCACAATCATACTGATCTGGATGACCGTGCGGTTGCCAGAATCACTTGCCGCCGAGAACCGCCGCCCTTTCCGCCTGCCTTTGATCATAGCGGCAGTAAAAGAAATGTTTCTGCACCCGACGGTTCGGTTGTCGATTTTTGTTCAAACGTTGTGCTTGGGTACTTTGTTTACCATGCTAACGATGGTCCAGCCAATCTATGACGTGATACACGACCGTGCCGACAGCTTTCCTTTTTGGTTTGGTTTTGTCGCTTTGATTTCTGGTTCAGCCAGCCTGCTGAATGCAGCAATTGTAATCAGGGTTGGGATGCGTCGTATCGTGACGTGGGCTTTGGGGTCGCAAGCGGTCATCACACTGGCTGTGATCCTGCTGAACTCATCTGCACTAACTCCAGAAGGCTCATTTGCGTTGTTCGTGTTTTGGCAGACGACTGTCTTCTTTTTAGCGGGCGTAACCTTGGGCAACTTGAACGCCATCGCAATGGAACCCATGGGACATATCGCAGGCATGGCAGCCTCGGTAATCGGAGCAGTTTCAACAGTATTAGCCGCCGCTATTGCCGCGCCAGTCGGTTTGCTGTTCGACGGATCGATCGCTCCGTTGGCAATTGCGATTCTTACCATGTGTGTTTTCGGTTTTGTGCTGATGCTGCATATGGGTCGGATAGAAGACAGATTGTTGGCCTGATCTGTGCATGAACGCGGAATCGCGTTATCCTGACCCTGTTTTCCGGGGAGGGAGTTGTAATGAGTTACGATTATGATCTGGGGACTTACACTTGTCCCGTAACGACCTCTTCGTCCGAGGCGCAGGTTTGGTTCGACCGAGGCCTGGTTTGGACCTATGGCTATAACCACGATGAGGCAGTCGCATGCTTTCAACGCGCAGTTGACGCCGATCCGGACTGCGCGATGGCTCATTGGGGTGTAGCGTACGCCGCTGGCCCAAATTACAACTTACCATGGGATTTGCGTGATGATCAGGGCCGCGCCAAGGCTCTGGCCATCGCTTTTGATGCGACTCAACAGGCCTTGAGGCTGATCGACCAGTGTTCACCGGTCGAACAGGCGCTTATTCAGGCGTTGCCGTCCCGCTACCCTCAGCGCGAACCAATCGAGAAAATGCATCAATGGGATTATGAATATGCAGATGCCATGCGCTCTGCGTTTTCCGCCCAGCCTGATCATCTGGACCTACGAACGATTTATGTCGAGGCTTTGCTGAATCTGACCCCTTGGAAAATGTGGGACCTGAAAACCGGCCAACCAGCTGATGGCGCAGCTACGTTGGAGGCCCAAGATGCTTTGGAAAAGGCCATGTCGGACGACCCCGACGCCATGACCCATCCCGGGCTTTTGCATTTGTACGTACACCTGATGGAGATGTCCCCGACCCCAGAAAAAGCTCTTAAAGCCGGCGATGTCCTACGCACATTGGTGCCTGATGCGGGCCATCTGGTTCATATGCCCACACACATTGATGTTTTATGCGGCCATTACCACGACGTTGTCTACTGGAACGAAAAAGCTTCGGTGGCAGATTTGAAGTATTACGAGCGCGAAGGTGCATTCAACATCTACACCGGGTATCGCCAACACAATTACCATTTTGCAATTTACGGTGCGCTGTTTCTGGGTCAGATCGAACCGGCTTTGCAGGCCAATGAAGGCCTTTGGGAAACGACACCGGAAAAGATGTTGCAGATCGAAAGCCCACCCATGGCAGATTACTTTGAAAGCTACATGTCAATGGGTCCCCATATCTTAGTTCGATTTGGTCGATGGGACGAAGCAAAGGCGTTGAAACTACCGTCGGATCCAGATTTGTACCGCACACTGACTGCAACAACACATTATGCCCGAGCGGTAGCCTTTGCCGCGACGGGTCATGTCGCTGATGCAGAAGAGGAAGAAGAACGGTTCCTTGCCGCCAAGGGTCGGGTGCCCGAAACGCGACGACTTCACAATAACAGAGTCATTGATCTTCTTGAAATCGCTACGGAAATGCTTCGCGGTGAAATCGAGTATCGAAAGGGAAATTACGAATCCGCATTTTCGCATTTACGGCGTTCTGTCGAACTGGACGATACTTTGCCCTATGACGAGCCGTGGGGCTGGATGCAGCCAACGCGTCACGCTCTGGGCGCACTCCTATTCGAACAAGGGCACGTTGCAGAAGCTGAAATCGTCTATCGCGAGGATTTGGGGCTGGGCGGCGAACTAAGCCGTGCATCGATCCACCCGGACAACGTTTGGAGCTTAAAGGGTCTGCATGATTGCCTTAGTGCGCGAGGAGAGGAGCTTGAAATTAAGCAAATCAAGCAGCGTCTTGACCTTGCTCTTGCCCGCGCGGATCGCGCTGTAGCAGCCTCTTGTTTCTGCGCCCAGGCCGCTATGAAGGCTGCAGAATGAAACTGAAATTTGCCTTGGCGATTGCTTTGATTTGCACTTCAGCCATAGCGGATCGTCAGACATTCACGCCAGTGGACCAGGCAGACCGCGATGCAACTTTGGTCTCATTCCGTGCCGAATTATTGGCAAAGATACAAGCACGAGACATCGATGCAGTCGTTGCATCGGCATGTCCCGACATTTACCTCAGTCACGGTGGCGAAGGTGGACCCAACGAGTTACGAGCCAATTTGATTATGAACTCTGAGGGGGCAGATCAACAGGTTGGCGTTGAAGCCAGCGAACAAATCGATGCGTATTGGACTGCATTGCAAAACACATTGTCGCAACCGGGATACTTTGACGATCAGGGAGAATTCTGGATGCCGCATCAATGGCAAATCACGCTCCCGGCCCGCTTAGATCCTGCGATCACCTATTTTGTGACTGGTGAAAATGTTTCACTTCGCACAGGTGCATTTCAAGGCGCATCGATCAGCGCTCTCATAAGTCATGAAGTTGTAATCGTACCGCAATTTCAGTCTGACTCTGATTATCAGCAAGTTCTTTTGACCGATGGGACCACAGGTTTCATGCACAAAGATTATCTTTGGTCCATGATCGGCTATCGTGCTGCAATTGTTAAATCGGAAGATGGCGACTGGCAGCTTTGTAGTTTTGTCACTGGCGACTAGGTCTTTGTCTTTTTCTTCTCAGCTCTCGCTTTTTCCGCCAGATCTCGTGCAATGGCGAAAGCGCCTTTGATCTTATCGCTATCCTTTTTCCAATCGCGACGAACAACAATCTTGTTATCCTTGACTTTAGCCAAACCACGTTGGTTCCGGATAAACTCGACCAATCCTTGGGGGGATGCAAACTTGTCGTTGTGGAACTGAATGGTTGCACCCTTTGGCCCGCCATCAAGCTTGGCGATTCCAGCGCGTTTGCACATCGCCTTGATGCGTACGACTAACATAAGCGTGTTAACCTCTTTTGGCAGTGCGCCAAAACGGTCGATCAGTTCAGCTGCAAACCCCTCAAGCTCAACTTTTGTGGAAAGAGAAGACAGACGGCGATAAAGGCCCAGGCGCACATCCAGATCGGGCACGTATTCCTCTGGGATCAATACCGGAACACCCAGATTGATCTGCGGAGCCCATTGGTCATCAGCATCGCTTAAACCTTCCATTTCGCCTGCTTTTATCTTGGCAATAGCTTCTTCCAACATCGACTGGTAAAGTTCATACCCTACATCGCGCATCTGGCCGGATTGCTCTTCTCCCAGCAAATTGCCAGCACCGCGAATGTCCAGATCCTGCGATGCCAACGTAAATCCGGCCCCTAACGTATCAAGCGACCCTAAAACCCGCAGGCGTTTCTCGGCAGCTGGTGTTAAACGTGTGCGTGGTTTGGTGGTCAAATATGCGTACGCTCGCGTCTTTGATCGCCCTACCCGGCCGCGTATTTGATACAGCTGGGCAAGCCCGAACATATCCGCGCGATGCACGACCATTGTGTTTGCCGTGGGTATGTCCAATCCGCTTTCGACAATGGTCGTCGCCAACAGCACATCGAATTTTCCATCATAAAATGCGTTCATTCGATCGTCGAGCTCGCCCGCCGCCATCTGACCATGCGCGACTACGAAAGTGAGTTCAGGGAGTTGTTCTTTAAGAAAATCTTCGATTTCAGGCAGGTCTGAAATACGCGGAACGACATAAAAGCTCTGCCCGCCGCGGTAGTGCTCGCGCAGCAACGCTTCGCGAATTGTTACCGCGTCGAATTCACTGACGTATGTCCGGATCGCAAGTCGGTCGATGGGCGGGGTGCCAATGATTGACAAATCCCGAACCCCGGTCAACGACAGTTGCAGGGTCCTAGGGATGGGTGTGGCAGTAAGCGTAAGCACATGAACATCACTACGCAGCTGCTTAAGTCTTTCCTTGTGGGCGACGCCAAAGTGCTGTTCTTCATCGATAATAAGAAGACCCAGGTTGTTGAACTTAATACCCTTGGCCAACAGAGCGTGCGTACCGATGACAATATCGACTGTGCCGCGAGCCAAACCATCCCTGGTCTGTTGGGCCGCTTTGCCCGAAACAAAGCGCGACAATTGCCGAACTTCCAACGGAAAACCCCGGAAACGATCTGAGAAACTGGCTGCGTGTTGCCGAGCCAACAGCGTTGTTGGAGCAATAACTGCCACCTGCACACCTGACATTGCTGCGACAAAGGCGGCACGCATGGCAACCTCGGTCTTTCCAAAGCCAACATCGCCGCAGATCAGACGATCCATCGGCGCGCCGGAATGCATATCCTCCATAACTTCGGCAATAGCACGAAGTTGGTCGTCAGTTTCCTGATACGGGAAGCGCGCGCTGAATTCTTCCCATGCGTGTGGCGGTGGGTCCATAACCGGCGCCTTGCGCAGCGCGCGTTCAGCCGCAATGCGGATCAACTTGTCCGCCATCTCGCGAATGCGTTCTTTTAGTTTGGCTTTTTTGGCCTGCCAAGCCCCGCCGCCCAGGCGATCAAGCAATCCTTCTTCGTGGCCATACTTTGATAACAGCTCGATATTTTCGACAGGTAAGTACAGCTTTGATTGTTCGGCATACTCCAATAACAAGCATTCGTGAGCCGCACCTGCCGCAGTAACGACCTCCATTCCCTTATAGCGACCGATACCGTGGTCTACGTGAACGACCAGATCGCCGGGACTGAGTGATTGCGTTTCTGTTAGGAAGTTCTCAGCCTTGCGGCGTTTTTTAGGTGCTCGGATCAGGCGGTCCCCCAGCACATCCTGTTCCGCAATTACGGTCAGATCATCAGATTCGAACCCGTGTTCCAAAGCCCAAACGGCCAAATGAAGGCCGCGTTTCCCCACACCTGAACCGTCTGAAACCAGAATTGTTCCGGCCAGCCCCTCATCCTCGATCAATCCACTTAAACGTTCGCGTGCACCGTCTGAGTATGACGCAATCAATACCGGTCCATGGACCATCCTGTCTTTGATATGACTTGCCAGCGCAGCGAACAAACTGATGTTCTCTTGTTGGCGTTCGGGTGCAAAGTTGCGACCAATTCGTCCACCTGCGTCAATCACACCCGGCCCACTGGCCTGTGGTAAAGGACTGAACTGCATGACACGTCGGTCCCCGACCGCCTCCTCCCACGCTGCGTCATCCAAATACAGCAGATTTGGAGGTGCCGGCTTGTAGACAGTGTCCATTCGCGACCGGTTCTCCAACGCCATACGTCGCGTCTCGTACTGATCCTTTATACTATCCCATCTTGCTAACCGTGCTGGTGTGACCTGGTCATCCAGGGTCAGAGTCGCTCCTGGAAGATAGTCAAACAGAGTTTCCAGCCCGTCGTGAAAAAAAGGCAGCCAGTGCTCCATCCCTTGGTGCTTGCGACCGGCGCTGACAGCCTCGTAAAGCGGATCGTCGGTACCTGCCGCGCCGAATTCGATGCGATAATTCTGCCGGAACCGCGTTATCGCCGTCTCGTCCAAAATAATCTCTGAAACAGGAGCCAATTCAACAACGTCTAGCTTTTCAGTCGTGCGTTGGGACACGGGGTCAAACCGACGCGCACCGTCCAGTACATCGCCAAACAAGTCCAGCCGCACCGGACCAGACTCTCCCGGAGGGAAAATATCGAAGATTCCACCGCGGATAGCGTAATCTCCAGGTTCCATGACTGTTGGGCTCTGAGTGAACCCCATACGCACCAAAAAACTCCGAAGGCCATCTTCGTCAATGCGGTGATCAACTCGGGCAGTAAAGGCTGCTTCGCGCAAAACGCCCCGGGCGGGAACTCGCTGTGTCGCTGCATTTAGCGTAGTCAGCAGAACAAATTGCCGGGGCATTTTGTGAACGAGCGCGGCAAGTGTGGCAACGCGGGCGGCTGAAATGTCCGCATTGGGAGAAACCCTGTCGTACGGTAAGCAATCCCATCCGGGAAACAGAAAAACCGGCATCTCCGGCGCAAAAAACGCAAGCGCGGCCCGCATTGCCTCCATACGCTTATCATCGCGGGCAATGTGGAGGACCGGGCCGCCTGACCGATGGATTTCCTTTAGAACAAGTTGCGCGTCAAACCCTTCGGGGGCGCCGCCGACCGTCACATGGATCGGAGCCTTCATTGCCATGCCTTTCCGATTCTACCAACCCAGAACGCCGATGGAAAAGTTCTGATACATACCCCAAAGCGATGTGACCAGTATCGAAACCACACCAATCATCTGTGTGAAGACCCTGCAGCGTGTCAGGGTTTTGGACACATTTTCGAGTGTTGGTTCCAACGTCTTCAACTTACGAGCAGCCGAAAGGTTGATTGCGCCCACGAAACATAATGGAAACAAAAGTAAAAAGAGCGCCTGCGCAAATTCAACGCCGTAGTAAAAACCCAATATCGCCAGACCAGTGAAAACAAAACAACCGAGCGCAAGTATCACAAGGCCCGAAACTTCCATTACATAAAGTAACCGATTGCAATTTATGCGCACGATATCCAACAAGTCTTGTTCGGATTGACCTTTGACACGTCGCGCACGCACGACCAGATCGTAGGGCACGCCCATGATCCAATGACTAACGGAAGACCATAGCACAGCCAATGCGATCCAAAACCACAGATTCGAAAAGCTGCGCATATCAATGAGTTCAAAGATCGAAGAGTATATGTCCAAGCGTCAGCCCTTTATTCACGGCCTTCAGTAGGGTTTGTCTTGCCGACGCGATCATTGGCACCCTTGAGACTGCATGGAATTCATGCCACCCAATGCAAAAATGTTCAAGGAGACTGCGCAATGAAACCAACCATCGCACCGTATCCTCTGGCCCGTTTCCGTCGCGCGCGCAAATCCCAAGCGATCCGAGGGCTGGTCCGAGAAAACACGTTGACTACTGATGACCTTATTTGGCCGGTTTTCGTTCGTGACGGAGAGGGCGTAGAGGAGCCGGTGCATTCTATGCCTGGTGTCAAGCGTCGGTCTGTTGATTTGGTCGCAAAGGCAGCTGTGGAAGCACAGGCTTTAGGTATACCTGCAATCTGCATTTTTCCTTATACCGATGCGTCTCTGAAAACCGAGGATTGCGCAGAGGCATGGAGCCCTGACAACCTTTCAAACAGAGCCATTCGCGCCGTTAAAAAAGCTGCGCCTGATCTTGCCGTAATGACGGATGTTGCTCTGGACCCCTACAATATCAATGGTCATGATGGGTATGTCGTTGACGGTGAAATCGTGAATGACCTAACTATCGAAGCCTTGGTCAAAATGACGTTGGCGCAGGCCGAGGCCGGTGCTGATATCATCGGTCCCTCTGACATGATGGATGGGCGAATAGGCGAGATGCGTCGCGCGCTTGAGGCTGCAGGGCATCATAACGTTATGATTCTCAGCTATGCAGCAAAATACGCCAGTTCTTTCTACGGACCGTTTCGTGATGCCGTCGGCGCGTCTGGCGCTTTGAAGGGTGACAAAAAAACCTACCAGATGGACCCGGCCAATTCCAACGAAGCTCTGCGCCTGATCGAACGTGACCTGACAGAAGGCGCTGACATGGTCATGATAAAACCCGGCATGCCCTATTTGGATATTTGCCAAAGGGTCAAAGAAACCTTCGGAGCGCCAACATACGCGTACCAAGTGTCAGGGGAATTTGCCATGATTCAGGCCGCCGCCCAAAACGGGTGGATCGACGGTGAAAAAATAATGTTTGAAAGCCTTCTTGCTTTCAAACGCGCCGGTTGCGACGGCATTTTGACCTATTTCGCACCTGAAGCGGCCAGAACCTTGCAAGGCTAAATCACCATTGCCACGCAACTTTTCGCCGATTCACTGGGCGCTGGATGCAGCTTTTCCGTGACATGGCGCAGTATTCGGCGTACTCTTACACATAAGATCGGGATCACCCGGCAAATCAGGCAGTTACACAGAGAAAAAATATGAGCAGTTCCAATTTCCCTCGACTGAACCGTCGTGGCTTTGCCTTAGGCATTGCAGGTCTGACATTTACGGCCGCATGTGGCAATGGCGTTGGAAATTCCAATGCGGCCAAAATTGACGCTCGCGTCGATGCGACGTTGAACGAAATGTATACCAAGTACCCGAACACAATCGAAATTGCCGACAAATCGAACGGCATGCTGGTTATGCCTCTGATAACCGAAGCTGGATTCTTCTTTGGCGGCGGCTTTGGCCAGGGCGCGTTGCGTATTCAGGGGGCAACTGTCGATTACTATTCCGCAGTCAAAGGCACTGCCGGTCTACAGATTGGCGCGCAGCAATATGCGCATGTACTTTTCTTCATGACCGAAGATGCACTGAATGATTTTCGTCGCTCGAGCGGTTGGACCGCTGGCGCAGACATTGGTTATGTCGTTGATGCAACAGGCAGCACATTGTCAGCGACCACAACAACATTAAGAACACCCGTTATTGCGGCGATATTCGGTCAGGCCGGACTGTTGTTCGGGGCCACAGTCGAAGGCACCAAATATACGCGTATTATTCCATAACCCCAAGCAGCAAGACCCCTCGTTGATGAGCCTCGCCGGACTATTTGGCGGGGTTCATCAAATTTTTGGGTCCAGAGTTCGATGCGAACGGTAAAACTCTTTCGGTTCAGTCGGGGTTCTACTAATCTTCGACCCACCGAAAACGGATTGGGAATGTGGGGCAGGAATGGGGCTTGTTTTTCGTTGGCTAGTACGGATTGCGACAGGTCTAATTTTGCTGATTTTGGCGGCCGTAGGTCTTGTTTATTTTTTGGCCAGCCAGTCCCTACCCACCTACAACAAGACTGTTGAAGTAGCGGGAATAAACGCACCCGTTGAAATTGTGCGTGACACCGCCAATGTTCCCCATATTTTGGCGCAAACCGATCCGGACGTGTTCTTTGGTTTGGGTTACGCACATGCGCAGGACCGGCTGTGGCAGATGACCATGTTGCGCCGAACAGTTCAGGGGCGTTTATCTGAGGTTTTCGGCGCACGCACAGTTCACATCGACAAGTTATTGCGAAGGCTTGATCTTTATGGACTGGCGCACAGGTCCTTCGATGTCCAAGATGACTATACCAAGGCTGCGTTACAGGCCTATGCCGCCGGAGTAAACGCGAGGTTGGATGAAATCAACGAAATGGCACTGGGGCGCGGAGCACCTGAGATGTTCCTGTTCAACGCTCCCGTATCGCCATGGCAACCAGGCGACAGTATTGCAGTAATTAAGCTAATGGCGCTGCAATTGTCGGGTCACTTGCAGGATGAAGTACTGCGCGCGCGCACGTCGCTTATGTTGGATGATCCTCAGCGTTTAACAGATGTTCTGCCGGATGTCCCCGGCCCCGGCATCGCCGCATTGCCGGAATATGCACATCTGTTTCCTAACTTGCCCCGTTTCGCCTCAGGTACGGTTCTGCCGGAAACGCCTCTCTCTCCTATTTCCGGCCGGGGTCTATCTGGTGCTTCCAACGCTTGGACAGCCGCGCCCTCTCGATCGGCCAGCGGCGGCACGCTTCTTGCCAATGACCCGCATCTAGGTTTCACGGCACCGGGCGTTTGGTATCTGGCCCGGCTGGAACTGGCCAAAGGAGGCGTTATCGGAGCCACAATTCCCGGCGTTCCGGCCGTCATGGCTGGACGCAGTGACCGGCTGGGATGGGGTCTCACATCGTCCTACCTGGACGACCAGGATGTACATATTGAAAAACTAAACCCCGAAAATCCAGAAGAATACCTGACCCCCAATGGCCATCAACGGTTTCGAGCCCGTCCATCAATCATAGAAATCAAAGACGAATCCCCGATTACTCTAACGCTACGCTGGACCGAAAACGGTCCGGTACTGCCAGGAACCCATTACGATCTTGAGACTATCACCCCGCCGGGTCACGTCGCTTCGCTATCCTGGACCGCGCTTAGCGCCAGGGACACGTCAATGACAGCGTCCATGGCATTAATGAACGCAGTTTCAGTGCGTCAGGCTATTGTAATTGCCGAAGATTTCATTGCGCCTTCGCAGAACTTGTCGCTGGTGGACAAGGAGACAATCGGAATGAAGGTGATTGGCGCTATGCCCCGGCGCGATCTTAACAACCAAAGTCGGGGGCGCATTCCGACCCCTGGATGGCTAGCCAGAAATCGATGGCAAGGCCGCCTGCCCTACGCGGACAATCCCGAGTTTGTTGCGCCCGTCGGTGGCGTTCTGGGAAATACAAACAACAAAGTAATCGACCGACCGTTTCCATTGCACGTCTCTTATGAATGGGGCGATTCACAACGGGTTCACCGTTGGGAAAGGCTAATGCAATCCCGCGAAGTACACACACGCGACAGCTTTATCGAGGCGCAGCTGGATACTGTAAGCTTCACGGCCCGCTCTCTGTTGCCGTTGGTTGGCGCCGATTTATGGTTCACTGGTGAGTCCGCACCAGAAGGTACCCTGGAACGTCAGCGCCAGATTGCCTTAGATTTGCTGGCAAATTGGAATGGTGAGATGAATGAGCACCTTCCCGAACCTTTGATCTATGCAGCGTGGCTTCGAGCGCTTCAAATCCGGTTGATCTCGGATGAGCTCGGTCCTTTGGCCACCGAATTCAAGCATGTCGAGCCGCTGTTCATCGAGCGCGTCTATCGCGACATCGAAGGTGCCTCTGTCTGGTGCGATGTAGAGCAAAGCGCCCCGATCGAGAATTGCACCGACATGGCTCGGTTGGCATTGGACGATGCACTTATCTGGATATCCGAACGCTATGGCAGCGCCCTGGAATCTCTTCGTTGGGGCGACGCGCATCAGGCAACCCACGATCACACCGTCTTGGGAAAGGTTCCGCTGCTTCGCTATTTCGTCAACATTCGTCAGTCCACAAGCGGCGGAGACAACACCTTGCTGCGAGGGCGTACTTCTGGCGAAGGGCCGGATCCATTTCAAAATGTGCACGGTGCAGGCTATCGGGGCGTGTACGACTTTGCTGATCCTGACAGTTCGGTTTTCATTACGGCTACGGGCCAATCCGGCCATTTCCTTTCTCGCTATTACGATGATCAGGCTCAATTGTGGCGGCGAGGAGAGTATATCCCAATGTCACTGGACATCGGACTGGCACGTGCTGCGGCCGTTGGAATCACGTTGCTGACTCCACGCTGAAGAAATCGGCAATTCCCCGCCCCTTTTAGCTTATGTCGTGGACGAAAGCGCATCCAATCGCCTAGTCTAACCGCAACGAGGGATAGGGGGAATGAGCATGGCCAGCATGCGGGATCTGCTGAACAATTTGGCAAGGGACTATGCCATTGCTTGGAGTTCTGGCGATCCCGAGGCCGTAGCTTCGTTCTTTGCTAAAGATGGTCAAATTACGATTAATCGCGGTGACCCCATTAAAGGCCGTGCGGCTATAGCAGACATGGCGAGCGGGTTTTACAGCGAGTTTCCTGATCTAGAAGTCCGATGCGACATGATGCGCTGGGCGGGCACACACGCTATTTTCGTCTGGACGTTGGAGGGACACCACGCCAAGACCGGCAACCGCGTTGTTACCCGTGGATGGGAAGAATGGGAACTCGATGCCGAACACAAGGTCCAATCATCGCTAGGATGGTTCGACTCGGATGATCACCAGCGACAGATTGATGGCTAGTGGACGCTGGACTGCATCCTATTCGCCCTCTTCCACTTTCACTGTGTAGTCGCGCGGGACACCCTGGGTGACTGTAAACCAATCCGAAGCTTTGGTTCGGCTCTGATGAGCGTCAAAAGCTTCCTGATTTTCAAAAACTTCCGAAACGTTAAAACGGCCTGTTTGAACGGTATCTTCGACAACTTCAAAGGAAATGCACCCAGGCTCAGCGCGTGTCAGCTCGATATGCCGCGGCAAAGCAGACCGCACCTGCTGTAATTTATCTTCAGGTACGTCCAAGAACCCTTGAAGGTATACTTTTGCGATACCATCCTCATTCGCATTCATTAAATTCAAAATGGCACCTTGGATCAAAGACCGTCGAATTTCGCCGCCTGTTTATCGGTCCAAAGCACGTTAATAACAAACCCATCATCGGTTTGTTCTTCTGAGCGAACAACATCTTGCCGAAAAAGCCAGGCGCGTTTGTCTCCCTCTGCGAAGCTAAGCTTTAATGTTTTCTCGTGTCTGGTACCCTGCAATTGCGTAGCGATTTCCGCCAGTAAAGTTTCGAGACCTTCTCCAGTGATCGCCGAAATGGCAAAAATTTTTCGATCGCGTTCCGCCCGCGCCAAAGCGGCTTCGCGTTCGTTCTCGCTCAGCAGATCTATTTTGTTCCAAACCTCAAGCCTCGGGCGCCCTTCATCCACACCCAATGAGTCTAAAATAGTCTCCACGTCCTGCGCCTGAGCGTCACTCTCTTCGTGACTAATGTCCCGAACGTGTACGATCAGGTCAGCACCCAACACTTCTTCCAAAGTAGCGCGGAACGCAGCGACCAACTCGGTCGGTAGGTTAGAAATAAATCCAACAGTATCCGAAAGGATAACTTCGGGCCCATCCGGCAACTCAACCCGACGCATGGTCGGATCCAACGTGGCAAACAACATATCCTTTGCCATTACTTCCGCACCAGTCAGGCGGTTAAACAGTGTAGACTTGCCTGCGTTGGTGTAACCGACAAGCGCAACAATTGGGTAAGGCACCTTGGCCCTCGCAGCCCGGTGCAATGTTCGGGTCTTAACAACCTTCTGTAGCTGACGGCGCAGTCGCACAAGCTGCTCATCAATTGCACGGCGATCAGCCTCAATCTGGGTTTCCCCCGGACCACCGACAAAGCCCAACCCGCCCCGTTGCCGCTCCAAGTGGGTCCATGCGCGAACCAAACGCGTACGCTGATAGCTAAGCGCGGCCATTTCGACCTGCAGCACACCTTCGCGTGTTCTTGCGCGATCAGAGAATATTTCCAGGATCAAGCCGGTTCGATCAAGAATCTTGACCTTCCAAGCTCTTTCCAAATTGCGTTGCTGCACAGGCGTTACCGGGCCGTCGATCAATACAAGCTCGATCTCACTTTCACGAAACGTTTCGCCCAATTCTTCAATCTTGCCGCTACCGAACAGCAAACCGGGTTGGGCACGTTGCAGGCGCACGATTTCAGACCCGATTACAACTAAATCGGGCAAAGCGGCAGCAAGCGAAACCGCTTCTTCCAACGCGGGCTCAGGAATGCGGCGTTGTTCATCTGTTTTGATTTCGGGATGCAACACCCAAGCTCGGGTGCGCGTCCGGTCATGTTCCATCAAGAGGCGTCTTCGCCCTCATACAAGCTGATCGGCTGCGATGGCATAATGGTGGAAATCGCATGTTTATACACAAGCTGCGACTGTCCGTCGCGGCGCAATAATACGCAGAAATTATCAAACCAAGTGATCACGCCCTGCAATTTCACGCCGTTGATCAGGAAAATCGTGACCGGGACTTTTGCTTTCCGTACGTTATTCAGGAACGCGTCCTGCAGATTCTGTCTGTCCGAAGCCATATTTTTATAATCTCGCCATTTTTCTTGCTACGCGCTGCGGACCAACGCGCTCCCTCTGGCTGAGTATGGAGTGGCAAGCACAGATATTCCAGACGAAAAATTGTGCAAGAAGATTGCGGCACTAATCCTTGTCAATCGCGCCACAGTGTCGGCGTTATCAATGCAATGATCGCCAATGTCTCCAGACGTCCAATAATCATAGCCGCGCAAAGCGTCAGTTTGGCCCCGGCTGAAAGATCGATGAGGCGGATGGGAACGTCAGTAGCAAGCTCAATCAGCGGTCCGGTTGTACTCAGCGCGGCGACGCTGAGTACCATAGCATGTTCAAAGCCGACTCCGGTGATTGCCAATAAAAGGTCAAACAGAGCTAGGCTCAGCGCGAATAGCATAAGAAATATCCAGGCGATGAATGCGCCATCGCTTTGAATTCGGCGATTACCGCCACCCTCTCCACTAACCGACGAAGGATAAATAAGTCGGTCTATTTCGCGTTTGCCATTTAGATATAGCGCGAATACCCGCAATAGCTTCACCCCGCCCGCTGTCGTGGCTACTCCACCACCGATCAATGCCAGACCCATCAGGACCAAGCCGGGTGTTCCCAGACCGGAAAGCTGTTGAGCATCGTTCCAGTTGGCGCTTTCAAACCCTGCCGTGGTCAAAAATGACATCACTGTGAACAGCATTCCCCAGATCACATGCAAGGCCTGACCAGCCGTAATCTGCAATCCAATCTCCGTGACACCAGCCAAAACGCGAAAGAAAAGCAGCATCGCGACGACAAGTACGATGAGGATACCAATGCGAAGTTCAGGGTCTTTATCAAGGCGCGCATAACCAGTCGTGGCCGTATCTGCCGAAAAGGTCAGGCGCGACAAGGCAAAAAACAAAAACAGGAACAAGATTAACTCGCCGGTTATGCCCGCAGTAGACCCTTCCAAGCCCCCGACCGGAGAGATGCCTGACGTTGCCATGATTGACATAGCATGACAAACCGCGGTCAGTCCTTGTTCGCCTGCTATCAGCAAAAGAATCCAAATCACTCCGGTCAATCCAGCATATACCGGAGTCAATGTACGCGTCACACGGATGAGGTGACCGCGCGGATCCGTTTTCTCGCTTTGCGCGACGCCCGATACAGGACGCCCCGGTTGGCCCCTTGCCGTCACCTCAAACCCGCCCAATGAAAGAGGAGCCAAAATCGCCGCCGCTGCGACCCACATCAAAAGCCCACCTAACCAGCCGACAAGTGCCCGCCATAAATGAAGCGGCGCATTTAATCGGGTCGGGTCGCCAAACAAATCAGCCCCAGTCGTAGTCAATGCACTGACCATATCGAAATATGCGTTCAGAAAACTGGTGGTGCCCAACGCATCATGGAATGGGATGGCGAGGAAAAGGGGCAGGATCGTAAACGAGGCCAGCAGAACAGCCAATTGCCCAAGCGTGCCGCGGCGAGGTCTGCGATTCATCTGTGCCAGGGCGATCAGGTTAACGATGAATAAACCCAGCAGTCCGGAGTAAAAAAACGAACGCGATGTATCGTGGTCATCAAGAGCAAGCGCATAAATGGCCGGAATCCACATTGCAAAGGATACGATACCCCAAATCATCAGCAAAAGAGGCAACCGCCGCAAAACACCGTGCCGTTGCTGTCGAACCCGGATCATCAGAAAAAGTCGATCGAAACCTGCATCAGGCGCTCGACCTCTGGCACATCTTTGGCCAGAGCAAAGATGGCAACCACGTCTTTTTCTTCAATGCGAAGACCGCCAGTAGGGCGTAAAACCTCGTCTCCTTTGTGTACAGCACCGACCAAAACACCCTCGGGAAAATCTATGTCACGTAGCCTTTGACCAGCCATAGGGGAAGTTGACAGAACTTCGGCCTCAATAACTTCGGCTTCGGCATCGCCTATAGAATAAACCTGCCGCACGCGACCATGACGAATGTGACGAAGGATTGAGCTTACGGTTGTCGCCCTGGGGTTAATATAGGCGTCGATCCCCAGTGGCCCCATCAGGGCAACCATGCTCGGGTCATTAATCAACGCTATGGCAAGTGCGCAGCCCTCGCCTTTTGCCCGCACAGCCGCCAGCATATTGGTCCGGTCATCGTCGGTAACCGCCAGCATCGCATCGGCCCGCCCGATACCAGCCTCGCGCAGAAGCGCAGAGTCAAGACCATCGCCGTGCAGAACGATTGTTCGTTCCAATGCTTCGGCGGCGATTTCGGCGCAGGCACGATCACGTTCGATAATCTTGGCCCTTACACGACTTTCGCGTTCTTCCAGAGTTCGCGCGACCTCAAGCCCAACATTCCCGCCGCCAACGATTACGACGCGGTCTTGTTTACCCTGAAGTTTTCCGAACACCTCCATCGTGCGCTCCACATCCTGAACGCTTGTGAAGACATAGCACTCGTCACCTACGAACAACTGATCCTCGGATTCTGGCGCAAAGAGCGAGCCTTCGCGCCGGATCCCAACAACTATCGAGCTGAGCGTAGAGAATAAGTCCGTCAACTGCCTCAAGGGTGTGTTCACGATTGGACAGTCTTCATCAACGCGAATACCCAGCAACTGGGCCTTACCGTCCATGAAAATTTCGGTATCGAATGCGGACGGCGCGGACAAGCGGCGCATCGCAGCGGCGGCTACTTCGCGTTCAGGGCTGATCACCACATCTATCGGGAGGTGATCGCGGCGGTAAAGATCAGAATGGATGGCCTGAAGATAGGATTTCGACCGCAAACGGGCGATCTTACGCTGAATCGAAAATACGGAATGCGCCATCTGGCAGGTGACCATGTTCACCTCGTCAGAATGGGTGGCGGCGATAATCATGTCTGCATCGCGAGCCCCTGCCCGTTCCAGCACATCGGGATAGCTGGCAAAACCCGCTATCCCCTGAACGTCCAGTGTTTCGGTCGCGCGGCGCACCAAATCGGGATTGTTATCCACCACCGTCACATCATTCAGTTCACCCGAAAGGTGCCGCGCGATTTGCCAGCCCACCTGACCAGCGCCGCAAATGATGACCTTCATGTTCCTGGCCCTTCTGCCTGAATTCTTTGAATGACAGATGCCCACATAGCGGTCAATTGAATTGTCATGGCTACTTTGATGAGGCAATGTAAGTGTATGAAATCAATGCTGCCCACACTTGTTTGCCTGCTGACATTGTCGGCCTGCGGACCGTTGTCGTTGTATTACCGCGAAGGGGAAAGCGTTTCACGCATGCAATCTGAGACGACGGAATGCCGGGTTCAGGCCTTAAAAGACGCGCCCGTAGCAAACCAAGTACGACAAAGCCCACCAGTCTATTGGCCGGGTCGGTCTTATTGCGACGGCAGAGGACGCTGCTATCGAACTCCCGGTTGGTGGGAGCCGGGTAGAATTTACACGGTGGACGTAAATAAAGGACTTCGCGACACGGTCGAGGCCCAATGTATGGCAAAGAAAGGCTTTCGTCCGGTAAGCCTCCCACCCTGCAAACAAGCGGTTAAATCTAGGGTGGCAGCGGTACGAACAACGACATTGCCTCCGCTCAACTCGGCATCGTGTTTTGTCAAATTTGATGACGGGTCATTTCAGATCATCACGCCAGGGCAAACTGGGTAGCGGCCGTTCTTTCTAAGCAGCCATCCGTCGACGCGCCAGCCAAAGATGGGCACCAATCGCGGCCAGGTAAAACCCGACAACTGCAACAAGCATTCCATCCACTCCGGTTAGTCCTAAAACAGCCAACAGGACAGGCGTACCCAGCAGGTTACCGGAATTACCCATCTGGGCCATCGCCCCATAACTCAAAGCCTGCGTCTCTGCAGAGTCATTCAATTCAGGTACAGCAGCGAAGCTGCCACCTTGCACCAAACCCAGAACCGCAAACAAACCGATGGCGACATAAGTTAACGGACACCCCAAAAAAGCGGTACCCATTATGGCGATCCCAAGGGCAAAGCCCAAATTGATCACGGCTACGCTGGTCAGATAGGTCAACATCAACGGCACAGCCAGCCAAGACAAAACAATCCCGGCCAGCGGCATCAAACCTGCCACTATTGAACCAGTATTTCCTTGGAACTGACCGGGCAAGATTGCGAGAAGCGAGACAAAAGTCAGGGTATAAAAAAACCATCCGATCGGAGGAGCAGCCACCCGAGGAGAGCTATAGATCCGCGCATGCGCTCTTAACAAAGCGCGCCAGCCCCAATTGAATTCGCCCGGTTCTCCCAAATCGATTCTAATGCGGCACAACGCCAGGATTGCTGCGGTTAAAATCATCAAACCGCCATGCAACGCGAAAAATACTGACAGCCCAAATTGATCGACAATTTGTAGACCGATCCATGCGTTTAGTGCGAAAGCGACGCCAAAAAAAGTACTCCACAATACCATCGCCGCGTTGCGTGCACGTCCTACCGTGATTTGTGCCATGATTGTTGGCGCGGCAACTACAATTGCCAGGTGAGACATCCCCTCGACGACACGACTGGCCAACATGACGTAAAAACCGGGCTCCGTCGCTTGAAAAAGAGAAACTAGCCCTCCTAGGACAAGGCCAAAAATCAAAAGCCGCGAGGGGCCAATCCAGGTGGTTATTGAGCCTGAGAGGGCACCGAGAAGGGCGCCTATCAAGCTCACGATCGATAACAGCCAACCAATCGCGTCGCCAAATTCGGGATACAGCGACGAAACTTCGGTAAACGGAACCGCGATTTTGGCAAATTGCGTGGCCGCTCCCAACCCTGCCATCCAAAGCAGAACGACCTGAAATAGAACTTTAAATGAACGTGCCATAAGGCGGTTCTATCGATACGGCGCAGCCTCGGGAACGCATAAATTATGCGGACGCAGCACGGGAACTAGTTACCAACCGCACCGGAGTGCCATCAGAAAGGTAAAGTCGCTCCCACACGATTTCGCCGGCCCAGATGCGTATTCTGTCGTGCACCGCCTCAGATGTTATGAAAGCCTTAGGTAGCGGCGCGTGAAGTTCCCACCATCCTTCGTTGGCCAACTCAGTCTCAGCCAAGCGGATTTCATCCGTTGCGAATTGCCAGAGCGACACTCCCAACAAAGCGTGCTGGCTCGTCCGCCAGTCCTGCGCACGGCTGGCGGAATAAGCGAGGCATTTGTGGCTGGCTTCGTCCACCAGATGCACGCACTCTTTCGAATTCATCACAAGTCGCTTCAAAACTTCGTCTTCTGTCTTTCTCGATTCGAACTGAGAAAACACTGATTGTTGAGTCTTCGGGGACGGTGTTTGTGATCCACTTTCCCATCGCGACACAGTGGTTTGGTTCACCTGCAACCGGTCGGCCAAGGCGGATTGCTTCAACCCGATAGATCTGCGCAATCGCTTCAAACGCAAGCCGAATGCGGGATAGCCGCGTGTTTCTAGCACGAGGCCTTTTGATAATTGATGGTCGCTGACCAAATCTTCACTTTCACCGTACCGACCAGACATCCAACTGGTTGATTTAGTCACGACGCAAAACTCCGTCAAAAATCTCTATTGTTAATTTCGATAGATCATTCTGCTGGTTCCGGTTCGTCAATTTGCGCCACTCTTGCACCGGATTTATTCGATGTAACAACACCTAGAGACTTCAGTTTGCGATGCAATGCGCTCCGCTCCATACCGACAAAGCTGGCTGTGCGGCTTATATTGCCGCCAAACCGATTGATTTGAGTCAGCAAATATTCGCGTTCAAAGGCTTCGCGCGCCTCTCGCAGCGGCAATGTCGCCAACGCTCCGGATAAAACAACGCGCCCTGTTTCGTCGGACTTTTCCTCTTCGCTTGGCAATTCCCGTGCTTCTACCGGACCTGTACCATCGCCCAGTATCAAAACGCGCTCGATCAGATTCTTCAGCTGTCGAACATTGCCGGGCCAAGTCATCGTCTGCAACAAGGCCACAGCCTCATCCGACAATTCTCGCATCGGCAAGCCCTGTGTTTCATTACAGATCCCAATAAAGTGCTGCGCTAGCACAGGAATATCCTCGCGGCGCTCCTCCAACGAAGGCACGGCGACTGGAACGACGTTAAGGCGGTGATACAGTTCTTCTCGGAAACGTTCAGCCGCTATTTCCTCTTCGAGATTGCGGTTCGTTGACGATATGACGCGAAGATCGACCCGCACTTTGTCGGTGCCGCCGACCCGTTGAAACTGCTGGTCGACAAGAACACGTAGAATCTTGGACTGAGTACCCAAAGGCATATCGGCCACTTCGTCGAAATAGATTACGCCTCCATGAGCTTCTTCCAACAAGCCGGACTCCACACCGCGTTCTGCGGTTTCACGTCCAAAAAGAACCTCTTCCATCCGCTCCGGCTCGACCCCAGCACAGTTGACAGTAACAAAGGGTGAATTCGCGCGATTGGAATGCGCGTGAATATAGCGCGCAGCGATTTCTTTGCCTGACCCCGCCGGCCCGCTCAGCATCACGCGACCGTTCGATTTTGTCACTTTGTCCAATTGGCCCTGCATTGCTCGGAAGGCGGCAGATTTTCCGATCATGTCCGAACTACTGACTTCCTTACGCTTGAGCGAAGCGTTCTCTCTGCGCAGCCGCGACGTTTCCATCGCGCGCCGAATAACAACCATTAACTGGTCGATGTTGAAAGGTTTTTCGATAAAATCGTAAGCACCTTGCTTGATGGCAGCGACCGCGATCTCGATGTTGCCATGGCCGGAAATGATAACAACCGGAACATCTGGGTTATCGCGTTTCACCGCCTTCAGGATGTCAATGCCATCCATTCGGCTGTCCTTCAACCAGATGTCCAGGATCAACAGCCCCGGGGGTTCGGAATTAATGGCCGTCATGCACTCGTCCGAGTTCCCGGCCAGCCGGGTTGAATAGCCTTCGTCCTCCAGAATGTCGGACACCAGTTCGCGAATATCGCGTTCGTCATCTACGATCAGAATGTCACTCATCTTTTAGCCTGCTTTCAGTGGTTTGGTTTTTTTCGCCTGTTTCTGAGGCGCATTGGTCGGGGTCTCTCCGACCCCGGGAAGACGGATGACAGCCATTGCGCCAAAATGGTCCTGTCCGTCGAAGACGGGCGCATCTTCAAGTGTCAGCGCACCGCCGTGTTCTTCGATTATCTTTTTGACAATGGGCAGGCCCAGACCCGTCCCCTCGTCGCGGGTAGTTACATAAGGTTCAAACAGCCGGGCCCGGTCTTCTGGCAGACCAATACCGTTGTCCGCGATGGTGATCAGTGTCCCGTTATCGTCAACGGACATCTCAATTTTGATTTGCGGCAGCAGATTTTCCGGCGCACCTTTTTCTTTCAGTGTTTCAATCGCTTCACCCGCGTTTTTGATCAAGTTGGTCAATGCTTGGTTCAACATCGTTGCATCAACATCAGCCTGCACCGGTTGATCTGGAAGGTCCGCTTTGATTTGTACGCCCGGTTGACCAGACTGCTGCAGCAAGACCGCTTCGCGAACAAGGTCGACCACATTTTCGTTATTCCGGTCGGGTTCAGGCATACGTGCAAATTTGGAAAACTCGTCCACAATACGTCGCAGATCATTTGTTTGACGCACAATGACGTCAGTCATCGCCTCAAGGCTCTTGCAGTCTTCTTCGTCGAGTTTGCGGGAAAATTTGCGTTTTATCCGTTCGGCGCTCAATTGAATCGGTGTGAGTGGGTTCTTGATCTCGTGTGCGATCCTGCGCGCCACATCACCCCAAGCGGCCATTCGTTGTGCGCTTACCAAATCAGTGACATCATCAAAGGCCACGACATAGCCTTCAAGACGACCATCTTCGCCGCGTCTGGTCGCCATCCGCACCAGCAGATTCTCTAAGCGCCCCTTTCGAGTTACCTTAATCTCACCCTGAATTGATTCTTGCCCGCTGTCTTTTAAGCTTTCGAACAAAGGCAAAAATTCGGGGACTGCAATTCCGATGGCCAAATGTTGCTCTCCTCTGGACCAGTCAAGCAGTCTTTCGGCAGAGCGATTCACAAAAGTCACGCACCCATCTGAGTCCACTCCTACAACACCGGAGGTGACAGAGCTCAGGACCGAGTCAAACAGACGACGGCGACGCTCGATCTGTCTGGTGTTTTCCAGAAGCGTGTCCCGCTGACCTTTCAACTGCCGGGTCATCTGATTGAAATAGCGTCCCAGCATCGCAATCTCGTCGTCGCTGGCCTCTTCAATCACCTGCACACTTAAGTCGCCGGCACCCACGCGCTGTGCAGCCGTGGTCAATCGCCCAACAGGGCGCGACAGCCGCTCGGCGAACCACATCCCCAGTGACATCGCCGCGAGAATAAGGATGACCGCAAAACCCAGATACAAAAGCCCAAATTCGAATAGTACCCTGCCTCGCTCACTTTCAAGTTGTCGGTAAAACTGGGCTGTTTCCTTTGTGTCATCCAGAAGAGTCAGAAGCTGGCCGTCAACTTCGCGACTTACATATAGATACCGATCAGCGTAAGCTCTCAGGGGAACAAGGGCGCGAAACTCGCTGTTGTTCCAATCGTCGATTATGGCAAGACCTTGATTGTCGGCTTCAGCAATCTGTTCAGTTGTAGGTTCTTCGTAATTGAATAAATAGGAACGATCACCCCGCGCTCGGATTTCGCCACTGCCGTCGATAACATAGGCCTCTCTTAAACCGCGTTGAATCTGTGCTTGCCCTTGCGCCAAAACCTCACGCAGCTCTGCGTCGGAAATGTAGAAATCCAGTGCCCTCGCATTGTCCAAAAACCGGGCCAGCACAGAAGCGTCCTGCGTCAGGCCTTGTCTGTGTTCCAGCTCGTATGCCTCTGCGGCAGTAAGAGAAGAGCCAACAACCTGACGAACCCGGTCAGAGAACCAGCCCTCGAGGCCGATGTTGACTGTTAAACCAGCGAAGATGGCCACAGTTACTGTGGGAACCAATGCCAGGAGCGTAAAAGCTCCGATCAGACGAAGATGCAGGCGGGATCCCGCGGACTTTGCCCGGCGGGCTGCGATCAGGCTGCCCAGCTGGCTTAAAACCAGCGCTGCGACAACCAGCACATACACAAGATCGGCCAATAGAATCAGACGGAGTGTTGGGGCCGTCGCGCCAAGATCAAATGGACCGATAACAAGGTAAGTCGCAAGTGTAAGGATGGGACCCAGAATAACCAGGCCGAGGCTGCCAATATTTCGCAATCTCCGTGACTTACGCCACTGATTGATCGATAGGATTGACCGGCTGTGTGCCCGGGTTGCCACCTTCTGCCCTCATTCTGATGTGCCGCTTGCGCAGCTAACCGCCATATCTCGTGGTCGTTGCCCGGGTCGGACCCGGATGCCACGGTTTGTGTGGCCATATTACATCAGTTTGCGGCGGCGTGTCACCTGAATATCGAGGTCTGTAATCTTTTTTCGAAGAGTATTTCGGTTAATACCTAACAAATCAGCACATTTTGCCTGATTGCCACCTGTTGCCTCGAGCGCAATTTCGATCAAGGGCGCCTCGACTTCGCGCAGAATCCGCTGATACAGGCCCGGAGGGGGCAGAATGTTTCCATGCAGATCAAAGTAGCGACGCAGATGACGGTCAACAGAAGAAGAAAGTTTTTCGCGCTCACCGTCGCCCAAAACCGGCTCAGCTTCGGGCTGTGAACCCAAAACCATCTCGACCTCCAGCTTCGAGATTTCGTCAGCACGGCTGGTCAAGCTCAAACGGCGAACGGCGTTTTCCAATTGCCGTACGTTGCCTGGCCAAGAGTAACGCCGGACGAGTTCCACCGCTTCAGGGCTGAGCCAACGCTTTGTCCCACTGTCCCTTTCTTCGCGAGCCAAAAAATGGTCTGCCAACAGCGTAACATCATCAACTCGTTCACGAAGCGCGGGCACATGAATCGTGGCGCCGCTCAGGCGGTAGTAAAGATCCTGCCGAACTCGACCCTGTTCCATCGCGTCGGCCAAGTCTGACTGGCTGGTAGCCATAAATCGAGGCACGTGATCTCCGGGTGTATCCATCATTCGGACGATACGCGCCTGAATTTCGTCGCCAATATCCGTGATTTCGTCGATTAACAGCGTTCCGCCGCGCACTCGCGCCATCACCCGGGCAGGTCCTTCAAGATCACTCAGATCCGCAGCCGTTGCCGTGACAAAAGGCAGAGTACGCCTATCCGAGAAGTCATGAATAGCCTTCGCAATCAAAGATTTACCGGTTCCACTTTCACCAGAAATGATTACCGACAAATCTGTATTCATGACGCGCGCAACCAGACGATATAACGCCTGCATGACTGGGGTTCGACCGACCAGTGGCAGGTCATCAGGTCGATCCTCGCCATCATGTGTGATCTCAGGCTGACTACGCTGTTTCTGATCCAGCGCGCGCGCAGTGCGCTTCATCAGGTCCGGTAAATCGAACGGCTTGGGAAGATAGTCGTATGCATCCGCCTCGGCGGCCTGAATGGCGGTCATGATCGTATTCTGCGCCGAAATCACAATGACTGGAAGACCGGGCCTATCTTCTGCAATTTTAGGCAGCATTTCCAGACCATTACCGTCCGGCATTACCACATCTGAAATCACCACATCGCCCTTGCCTTCACCGACCCAACGCATCAAAGTCGTCAGCGAAGACGTCGCGTGAACCTTACATCCTGCACGAGTCAGCGCTTGTGTTAGAACTGTTCGGATCGTGCGGTCGTCATCGGCAACCAGTACTGTGCCATCCATCAGTTATTCTCCATAATTTTTTCATCACGCGGCGCCCGGCGCAGCGATAGCCGAAAAACAGTACGCCCAGGAACTGAGTCCGCTGTAATCCAGCCGTCATGATCGGAAATGATCTTACTGACCAATGCCAACCCAAGCCCTGTCCCGTTTTCCTTGCCCGAGACGAAAGGATCAAAAATATCGCTTCGGATCTTATCAGGCAGACCCGGACCGTCGTCGATAATCTCGATCTGCAACGGTAATGAATGTCCCGATCCGTCGCTGCGACGCAGTCGGAAGGAATGCTCGAAATACGTTCGAAGACGGATTTTTCCGCCCTTTGGATCGGCTGCTTCGGATGCATTTTTCAGCAGGTTCAAAATTACCTGCAGAAATTGATCCGGGTCACCATAAGCCAAAGGCAGCGAAGGGTCGTAATCTTCGATAATGGTCATGTGAGCGCCAAATCCAAGCAAAGCGGATCGGCGGGCGCGGTCCAGTACATCATGTATGTTCACAGGCTTGAAATCCGGCTCGGACAGATTGCCAAATTGCTCGACTTGTTCCAAAAGCTTTACGATTCGGCGGCTCTCAGCAACGATAAGATCCGTTAATTCAAGATCTTGAGCCGATATATTCATGCTCAACAACTGTGCCGCACCTGTGATTCCAGCCAGGGGGTTCTTGATTTCATGCGCAAGCATTTCTGCCATGCCGATCGCGGACTGAGCCGCCGACTTTACCGTGTTCCCTCTGGTCATCTGACCCGCAAGTTCGCGTGGTGAGATTATCATTATCATTGAACCCGGATGTCCCATCAGGGGCGCGATTTGCAATGCGCATTGCAAGGGCGCCCGGTTACCCGAACCAACATCCACATCGTTGACAAAGAGTGGTGAGCTTTGCTGCCGTGCCCTCAGAAAAGCGGCCTCCAACGGAGCGTCCACGGCGACCTGATCCCAGACGGGATGCCCCAGAACGGACTTGCGTGAGGCGTTCAGAAAACCCTCACCCGCAGAGTTCACATCAGAAATTCGATCCTCGGCATCTATTATGAACGCCGGGACGGGAAGAGATGCCCAAATGCTTTGATCCGAAGTCATGCAGCGACCTCTCGGTCGGGCAATAACGCGTCAACCAAAAGCCTCAGTACTTCTTTTTCATCTCGTGAGGTCAGAACGGCGCGACGTAGACCGGCGGGCGTGGCCACTTCATCCATGTACCAGCCGAGGTGTTTGCGTGCGACGCGCAGACCAAGTTCGGCACCATAAAACGTCAGCATCGCCAGATAATGTTCTTGAACCATTTCAACAAGTTCAGCGCCTGAAGGAATGTAAGGCTCGGGCGCACCGAAAAGATCATTGCATACCTGAGCCAAAAGCCATGGCCTACCTTGCGCACCACGACCGATCATCACTCCGTCTGCACCTGAGAGTGAAAGCGCGGTGCGCGCAGCAGCCGCGTCAACGATGTCACCATTGGCAATGACCGGAATTGAAACTGCATCTTTCACAGAACGTATGGCTTTCCAATCAGCGCGTCCCTTATAAAACTGGCAGCGGGTGCGTCCGTGTATTGTTACCATTTTGACTCCGGCATCCTGTGCGCGGCGTGCAACATCGGGAGCATTCAAAAGATTATCATCCCACCCCAAACGAGTTTTTAAAGTCACTGGAACCTGAACCGCCGAAACCACAGCCTCGATAAGCGTCAGTGCATGGTCCGGCGTTTTCAACAATGCCGAGCCGGAATAGCCGTTGGTGACTTTCTTTGCTGGGCATCCCATGTTGATATCAATTACCCGGGCGCCGCGGTCAGCAACCTGTCGGGCAGCCTCAGCCATCCAATACGCTTCACGCCCCGCCAATTGGACAGCGGTGTTTTCAACATCGGCTGAAAGTTCGGCCCTTTCCCTGACACCGGGTTTCGCTTGGACCATTTCTTGGCTTGCAACCATTTCGCTCACCACCAGTCCAGCGCCAAAGCGCATTACGAGATCGCGAAAAGGTCGGTCGGTGATTCCAGCCATGGGCGCCAGAAGCACCGGTAAGGCCAAGTCCTTTTCAGCAAGACGCAGTGTCAACGTGCCTAATCCTTGAGCAATTGGAGTTTTGATATAGAAATCGGAGCATATGAACAATAAATCGCCGCGCTACAAGCCCGCAAAATCATCAGTTGCTTAATTTTTAATCACGTTATCGCAGGTGATTGCCTCTGCATTCACCGCGCCCTAAACATTCCCAACGATCAGGAGGCCACGAGCGCATGAAAACTGCAGCAATAATTGTCGCCGCAGGGCGCGGTCAACGCGCAGGAGGTGGCACGCCAAAACAATGGCGTGTCCTAGCAGGTCGGCGCGTCGCAGATTGGACAATCGAGCGGTTTACCGACCTTGTCGATCACATTGTACTTGTACTATCGCCTGATGATGAAAGTGCGTGGCACGAATTCAGGGACAGCGACATTATTCTCGCCGCCGGCGGAGACGACCGTGCGAATTCTGTTCGAAGCGGACTACACGCACTTTCCGATAAGGGCGTTCAGCGTGTACTTATCCACGATGTAGCGCGCCCTTGTGTTAGCCCTGACACGATAACAAACATACTGTCATCATTGAAAACCTATATTGCAGTTGCACCTGGGTTGGCTGTGACGGATGCACTCTGGACTGGTGACGGGTCTGTCGTAACCGGAGTTCAGGATCGGACCGGATTGTACGCGGCTCAAACGCCGCAGGGATTTCATTACGACGCCATCGTTTCAGCTCATGCCTCTCATTCCGGAGGCGCTGCGGACGATGTTGAAGTTGCACGCGCAGCAGGCTTGGAAGTCGCCATATTGCCGGGTGACCTCGATAATATCAAAATTACGTATCCCGAGGATTTCGCCCGGGCCGAGCAAATTTTAGGAGCAGCTATGGACGTAAGGTTGGGCAACGGGTTTGACGTGCATCGTTTTGGTGACGGCGACCACGTGGTTCTGTGCGGTGTAAAACTTCCGCATGATCGCGGACTTCAGGGCCACTCGGACGCGGATGTCGGAATGCATGCCGTAACCGATGCAATATATGGAGCGTTAGCGCAGGGTGACATAGGTCGTCACTTTCCCCCGTCCGACACTCAGTGGAAAGGTGCAGCCAGCGAGATATTTTTGCGGCATGCAGTAGAATTGGCAGGTCAGATGGGATTTCGACTATCCAACGTGGATTGTACGCTGGTTTGCGAGTACCCCAAGATCGGCCCGCATGCCCCTGAGATGCAAAAAGAAATGTCCAGAATTATGGACTTGGAATTGGACAAAATCTCTATAAAGGCAACGACGTCCGAGCGTTTGGGTTTTACCGGACGCGGCGAAGGCATCGCGGCATTAGCCACCGTATGCGTGGTGAAACCGTGAACGTCGCGCGTCTGGTTGGGACGGTTTGCGGGATTGGATATCTGCGACCGGCGCCAGGAACTTGGGGGTCTTTAGCCGCATTGCCTTTGGCTTGGGCCATGCATGAGTTGGGCGGTTTTCCGCTGTTGGCTCTGGTGACACTTATCGTTTTTGCGGCGGGTATTTGGGCCACTCGTGAGATGACGGCTGGGCAAGAAAATCACGACCCTTCAGAAATCGTTGTCGATGAAGTTGCCGGTCAGCTGATCGCCGTGTGGGCTATCTCTTTTCCAGCTTGGACCCATGGTATAGAAATCACACAACTTTGGCCGGGAT